>JAZUAY010000146.1:0-18595 GCA_045638205.1 Bacilli bacterium | reverse complement strand
ATCGCAGGCCATATCATATGAAGTAACAGCTGAAAAAGATGGTGATTCAACTTTATTTGATAATGAAGTAAGGCTTTATTTAGAAAAGTATGAAACAGAAAGTGAAATAGCTAGTGGAGAAAGTATAGATTATGAAGAAGTTTTTTCTCCTAAAGCATTTACACCAATAGATAGTGAAAATGCAACTGGAGAAGACAGTTTAGGAGCATCTAATTCTGAAATGTTATTAGATACAGGAGAGATAACAACAGATAAAACAGTGTATTATAGACTTCGTATGTGGGTGGCAGAAGGATATACACATACACAAGATGCTAAAACATATGAAGTAACAGTAAATGTATATGGAAAAGATGTAGCAGTTGAAGGAGCAAGTGGAATAGCACTATCAAAAAGTTCTTTGACAATGCAAAAAGGAGAAACAAAACAAATATCAGCAACTATAACGCCAGAAAGTACAAAGAATAAAAACTTAATATGGAGTAGTAGTAATACAAATAAAGTAAAAGTAGATAGTAGTGGAAATATAACTGCTGTAGCAGTAGGAACAGCAACAGTAAGAGTACAAACAAGTGATAAAACAAAATTTGCAGACTGTATAGTAACAGTTGTAGATGCAGATGCTGAAAGTGTAAGTTTAAACACAGAAAGTGTAACATTAGTAAGAGGAAGTACAAATCAACTAACAGCAACAGTATTGCCTATTGATGCATCAGATAAATCAGTAACATGGAGTAGTGGAAGTAATGGAATTGCAACAGTCTCAAGTACAGGACTAGTAACAGCAGTAGGAATAGGAGTAACAACTGTAACAGTAGAAACAGTAAATGGTAAAACTGCTACTTGTGAGGTAACAGTAGTAGCACCATCAACAGACACCATAACTATAAGTGGAGCTAATACAGTAGATATAGGAACAACCACTCAATTAATTGTTGCTAATGCAAGTGGAGAAACAAGTAGTGAAGTAAGTAGCCTAGATATAAACTGGACAAGTAGTGATACAACAAAAGCTACAGTATCATCAACTGGATTAGTAACAGGAATAGGAGCAGGTCAAGTAACAATAACAGCGAGTGTTAAGGAATATCCAGATATATATGCCACAAAAGTAATAACAGTACAACAACCAAATATAACCTCAATAACAATGAATAGTGATATAACAATAGATAGTGGAAATACTGCAATATTTACAATATCATATTTACCAAGCAATGCAGGTAATATAGAAGATATAGTATGGACAAGTAGTAATACTAGTGTGGCAGAAGTAGATTGTGATGGACAGACATATTGTGAAATAGAAGGATTAGCAGAGGGAAGTACAACAATCACAGCAAGGACAACAAATGCAATATATGATACAGCAACATTGGCTGTTGAAAACTATAAAATACCATATTTAGATACTTCAAAATGGCAAAAATATAATAATGTGGGCAATATTGATTCATCAGGAAATAACTTAATATTAAGTGCAAATTATTCACAAATGTATTCAGCTGGAGGACAAACGCGTTACAGTAATTTTAGATTATACATACCTATAACTGTAGGAAAAACAATTCATATTACTGGTTCTTATAGTAATACATCTTCAGCTCCAAGAATTTATTTACATAATTTCAGTGATGATACTAATACATATGGATGGGTTCCGTTTCAAACTGAAACTATAATGTTTGATTCTCCAACTACCGGTACTTTTGATAAAGAATTATCATTCACTTCGGATGGTTATTTTGGTATTCAGATGAGTTGTGCTTCAAGTGGTACACCAACTATTACAATAGATAATGTTATTTTAAAATAATATAATTTTAATATAATAGTATCTCAATAGAGATACCTTAATAGCAGGTAGATAACTTATCTATTTGCTATTAGGGTTACATTTCTTAAATTAAAACTTTATGGACCTTGTTTTAATTTCTACTCACACTTCGGTGTAACTCTAAGCTTGCAGAATAGATTTTCTATTCTGTTTTTGTGTAGTAAAAAAAGTTAAACTTTTTTCAATTTTTTTACAAATTTATCTTTTTTTTGCGAATATATATAGTGGGAGGCGAAAAACTATGAATTTCTATGAAGAAATAAAAGAACAAATAATAGAAAATGAAGCAATAAAAAGGGTAAAAGATTATAGTAAGAATAAAAGTGATTTAACTACTTATTATAATGTCGGAAAGTTACTTGTAGAAGCAGGTAAACATTATGGGGATGGAATTATAAATGAGTATTCTAAAAAATTACAATTGGAATTTGGAAAAGGATATGGTATTACAAATCTAAAAAGAATGCGACAATTTTATTATTTAATTGAAAAAGGTGCGCCAGTGGCGCACCAATTGAGCTGGAGTCATTATGTCGAACTTTTATCATTAAAAAATTATGATAAAATAAATTATTATATAAATCAATGTATAATAAATAATTTAAGTAGGAATGAATTAAGAAAAAGAATAAAAAGTAATGAATATGAAAGACTACCGGAAGAAACTAAAACAAAATTAATTAAGAAGGAAGAAATAAAGATAGAAGATTTTATAAAAAATCCAATAGTAATAAGAACTAATAAAAATCAAGAAATATTTAATGAAAAAGTCTTACAACAAATAATATTAGAAGAAATAGAACATTTCATGAAAGAATTAGGTGGAGGTTTTAGTTTTATAGGTAGTGAGTATAAAATAAAGATTGGAAATAGATATAACTATATTGATATACTACTTTTTAATTATGAATTCAATTGTTTTGTAGTAGTAGAGTTAAAAGTAACTGAATTAAAAAAGGAATATATAGGACAGATTGAAGTTTATATGAATTATATTGATTATAATTTAAGAAGGATAAATCAAAATAAGACAATAGGAATTATTATTTGCAAAAAAGATAATAAGTATGTGATGGAGTATTGTAGTGATAGTAGGATATTAGCAAAAGAATATAAATTAATATAGATATAAATTGTGAATTTTTTGTGAAAAACTATAGAAAACATTAATAAAAACTTGCTTTAATGAAGTATTATAGTATATAATTATATTGGGAGGAGATTATATGAAAAAGCATAATGCAGTAAAAATTGTGTTAATTTGTTTGGCTTTATTTGTAGTATTAAGTTGGGTTTTACCAGCAGCATATTTCCAAACAAGTTACGTATCACAAGGTAGAGTACAAATGGGGTTATTTGATATCTTTTCATATCCAATTACTGCTTTACAATATTTTGGTTATATTGCAATTTATGTTTTAGCAGTTGGTGCTTTATATGGTGTTTTAAATCATATTAGTGCTTATAGAATTATCTTAGATAAGCTTGCTAAAAAATTTAAAGATAAATCAATTATTGTAATTTCTATTATAATGGTATTACTTGCTGTTATTACATCAACTTGTGGACTTAACTTAGGTTTACTAATAGTATTTCCATTTATTATCAGTTTAGTATTCTTACTAAAATATGATAAGATAGTAGCACTTCTTACTACTGTAGGTAGTGTTTGTGTTGGTATGATGGGTACTACATTTGCTTATAATAATGTAAATATTTTAGCAAGTGTTCTTGGAAAAAAAGTTTTTGATCCATTAATCCCTAATATAATAGTTCTTGTTATTGGACTTGCTTTATTAATTTTCAATACAGTAATGTATATTAAAAAATTACCTAAGAAAAGTAAAGTTAGTACTGAAGATATGAAATATTATGTACCAGCTGATGTGAAAGCTAAGGATAGTAAAAACGTTAAAGTTTGGCCAATGGTTTTAGTACTTGATTTAATGTTACTAATAATGATTTTATCATTTATTCCATGGTCAGATGTATTTAAAGTAAAGGTTATGGAAGATGCTTTAACTGCTGTTACTTCATTTAAATTGTTTGGTTTCCCTATTTTTGGAAAACTTTTAGGAACTATAACAGCATTTGGTACTTGGACATTAACTAATTTTGTATTTATTATTGTAGTTGCTACTGTAATTTTAGCATTAATCTATAAGGTTAATTTTGATGATTTATTTCAAAGTATGATTGATGGTGCTAAAGAAGCATTACAACCAGCATTTATTATTGTATTAATTTATACTGGTTTAGTAATTGTTACTTATCATCCATTCCAACTTGTAATTTTTAAATCAATTTTATCATTAACTAAAGGATTTAATGTATTTACTTCTAGTTTAGTAGCAATACTTGCAGCATTCTTTAATGGCGATATGATGTATGAATTTAATAGTGTTATACCATATTTAGCTAGTTTAGTTAAAGATAAATCTGTTTATACAATAATTTGGACTGTTTATCAGTCAATGTATGGTTTAACTATGTTATTTGCTCCAACTAGTGCAGTACTTATGACTACTCTTGCTTACTTAAATGTAGATTATAAAGAATGGTTAAAAAATAGTTGGAAATTAATAGTTGAATTAATTGTTGCATTACTAATTTTCTTTACTATATTAGTAATGATTTAAGAAGCTTTAGCTTCTTTTTTTTACAAAAAAATGTTTTATATAATATTTATTATTTATTTATATTATTTAGAAGAAACAGGTTTTCTTCTTTTTTTGTCGGCTTTTTGGGGATGTAAAATCTTGCCTTTGTGGGTAAAATAATCATAAAATATAATTGAAAGGAGAATATTATATGTTTTCAAAATTTAGTGAGGATGCCCAAAAAACTTTGTTGCTTGCCAAAAAAGAAATGGTTGATTTAAAACATCCCTATGTGGGAAGTGAACATTTAATGCTTGCAATGCTTTCTAATAAAAAATATACTATTACTAAAAAACTTAAGAAGTATAATATAAATTATGAAAATTTTAAAGATAAACTTATTTCAATAGTTGGGGTTGGTAAAGATGCTAATAATTGGTTTTTGTATACGCCTCTTTTAAAAAGAATAATAGAAAATGCAATTTTTGATAGTAGAGAAAGAGGCGAAAATAAAGTTACTATTGAACAGTTATTTATTTCAATGCTAGAAGAGGGTGATGGTGTTGGTATTAGAGTTTTAATAAGTTTAGGTATTGATGTTGATAATTTATATTCTGTATGTAATAATAGATTTAATAATAAAAAATATAGAAAAGATAAAAAACTTTTAGTTAATGATTTTGCTATTAATTTTAATAAAAAAGTACTTGCAAATGAAGTTGATCCTGTTGTTGCACGAGATATGGAAGTTGATCGTCTTATTGAAATACTTTCACGTAGATGTAAGAATAATCCTTTATTAATTGGTGAGGCTGGTGTTGGTAAAACGGCTATAGTTGAGGAACTTGCTCGTAGAATAGTTAATCACGATGTTCCTAAGTTTTTACAAAATAAAGTTATTTTATCTGTTTCTATTTCTTCTATGGTTGCTGGTACAAAGTATCGTGGTGAATTTGAAGAACGTGTTAATAAAATTTTAAAAGAAGTGGAAGAAAATAAAAATATAATTCTTTTTATAGATGAAATACATACAATTGTAGGTGCTGGTGGTGCAGAAGGTGCAATAGATGCGTCTAATATCTTAAAACCAAGTCTTGCTCGTGGTAAAATAAGAATTATTGGTGCAACTACAACTGTTGAATATCATGCTAGTATTGAAAAAGATAAAGCTTTAGATAGACGTTTTCAAAAAATTACTGTTTTAGAACCAGATTATGAAAATACTTTGAAAATTTTAACTAGATTAAAACCAATTTATTCTAAATATCATGATGTTTCTATTAATAATGATATATTAAAATATATTATTAAAATTAGTGATAGCTATATAGCTAATCAAAAAAATCCGGATAAGTCTATTGATATTTTAGATGAAGTTTGTGCCAAAGCTAGTTTATTTATGACTGATTGTGAAAAAGAATCAAAAAAACTTTCTTTAGAACTTCAAAGAATTATTGATGAAAAAAATAATTATGTTATAGATGGTAATTTTGAAAAGGCTAATGAGTTAAAAATTAAACAGTTTGAACTTGAAGATATTATTAATAAAAAATCTTTGAAGAAAAAGAATAAACAGCCTATTAAGATTACTAAGGATCTTGTTAATCAAGTTGTGTTTATGAAAACAAAAATACCTGTTTATGAGATTAATAATAACTCTTTTGATGTTTTAAAATTAGAAAAAGATTTAAATAAAAAAATTATTGGTCAAAAAAGAATAATATCTGAACTTTGTAATTATACTAAACTTTTTAAGTCTGGTTTTATGAAAGATAGACCTTATTCGTTTTTGCTTATAGGGTCAACAGGAGTTGGGAAAACAATGCTTGTAAAGGAGTATGCTAGAAAAGTTTTTGGTAAAAATAATTTCTTTAGAGTGGATATGAGTGAATTTAAAGAAGAACACTCAATTAGTAAAATTATAGGTTCTCCTCCTGGTTATGTTGGATATCAAGATGATAATTATATTTTAGAAAAAATTCGTAATAATCCTCATTCTGTTATTCTTTTAGACGAAGTTGAAAAAGCTAGTAAAAGTGTATTAAAATTATTTTTACAGGCAATGGATGAGGGAATTATGCATGATGCTAGTGGTAGAGAAGTTAGTTTTAAACACGTTATTATTTTTATGACTTCAAATATTGGTACTGATAAAAATAATTTGGGATTTAATGAATATAATGATAGTAGTACTTTAAAAAACTTCTTTTCTGTTGAATTTATTAATAGATTAGATAAAATATTTAGATTTGATAAGCTTGATTATGATGATATAAAGAAAATTGTTAATTCTAAACTGGATATAATACTTAAAAATTATTATGATAAAAATATTATTATTAAAGTAGATGACGATTTAATAAAAAAAATAATTGATAAATCTGAGTTTGTTGAGTTTGGTGCAAGAAAAATTGATAAGATTATTGATAGTGTTATAAATACTTATATTATAGATATGATTATTAATGGTAATGATGTTATTAGTTTAAAAGAATTAGAAGTTTAAAAAATAAATAATTTATGATATAATTTATTTGGTGATGAATTATGAATCTTTATAATACATTAAATAAGCAAGTTGAAGAATTTATTCCACATACCGATGGAATCGTTAATATGTATACTTGTGGGCCAACTGTTTATAATTATGCTCATATTGGTAATCTAAGGACTTATGTCTTTGAAGATATTTTGGAAAAAGGACTAGAATATTTAGGATATAAAGTTAATAGGGTAATGAATATAACTGATGTTGGTCATCTTACTAGTGATGGTGATACTGGTCTTGATAAGATGGAAAAGGGTGCTAGGGAAGCTAAAAAGACAGTTTATGAAATAGCAGATTTTTATACAAAAGCATTTTTATCTGATATGGATAGTTTAAATATTAGAAAGCCTAATGTTATTAGTAAGGCTAGTGACAATATTCCGATGTATATTAAAATGATTAGTAAAATGATTGATGAAGATTACGCTTATATTTCAAATGGTAATGTTTATTTTGATGTTAGTAAGGCTAAAGATTATTATAAATTGTCAGGTGAAGATGAAGCAAATTTGATGGTTGGAGCTCGTGATGATGTAGAACATGATGCTAATAAAAGAAATCCAGGCGATTTTGTGTTATGGTTTACTATGTCTAAGTTTGAAAATCATATTATGAAATGGGATTCACCTTGGGGGGTAGGGTACCCTGGTTGGCATATAGAGTGTTCTGGTATTTCTATTAAAACTCTTGGAGAATATCTAGATATTCATTGTGGTGGAGTTGATAATATTTTTCCACATCATACTAATGAAATAGCTCAAAGTGAAGCTTATCTTGGACATAAATGGTGTAGGTTTTGGTGTCATGGAGCACATCTTAATGATAAAACTGGTAAGATGAGTAAGAGTAAGGGTGGTATTTTAACTGTTTCTAAACTTGTAGAGATGGGATATTCACCACTTGATTATCGTTATTTTATTCTTAATAGTCATTATCGTAGTCAGCTTGTTTTTAGTGAAGAGGCTATGGATATTGCAAAAAATTCTTTAAAAAAATTAAAAAGAAAAATTAGTAAGATTGAAAAAGATGGGGATATAAATTTAGATGATTATAATTTATATAATGATAAATTTATTGAAGCTTTTTCAAATGATATAAATACTTCTTTAATGTTAACAGTTCTTTATGATGTTATAAAATCTAATATTAATGATGCTACTAAATATAAATTAATTAGTGATTTTGATAAAGTGTTATCTTTAGATTTATTTAGTATTAATGATGATAAAATTGATAGTGATTTACAAAATATGATAGATGATGCAATTATAAGAAGAGATAATGCTAAGAAGAATAAAGATTTTGCACTTGCTGATAAAATTCGTGATGATATGTTAAGTAAAGGTGTAAAGTTAGTTGATACTAGGGAAGGAACTATTTACGAACTTATCTAATTGTGTTATATTTTAAATAGGTGATTATGATGGATTATAAATTATCTGGAAGTAAAACTGGTATTTGTAATATACAAAAAGTTAAGAAAAATTTAGTTAAAGGTTTTGCACTATCTTTAGGAGTTATTTGTATTGGTAGTGGAATATATTCTATTAAAAATGAGGCTAAAGGTAATTTAGAAACTGATAGGCTAATTAGTGCAACTGTTGATGTAAGCAAAGATGATTATTCTAAATCATTAGAAAAAATGCTGGATACAGATATTAAAGATGATTATGAAGAGGATATTAATACTTTAAGTGGTTATTTAAAACTTGCTAATGAATATAATGAGGCTGAAGATGTTTTAGTTAAAGAAAGTATTAAAAATAATTTAGTTAATTATTTAAAAGATGCTAATGATATATCTTTAAATATTTTAAAAGAAGATCTTGCTAATAAATATGATATTGAAAAAGAAAATATTGAAATATCTGTTGGTTTATATGGTGTTAAAGCATTACTTAATAGAAATGGTTCTATTAGTAAAAAGTCTTTGCATGGTGATGCTAAACATTTAGCTTGTAGTATTGCACATTCTAAATCATTGAAGTTAGATAACACCAGTGAAAGTGATATGAAAAGATATAATGATGCATTAAGTGCAGTTGTTAATGATACTATAAAATTTGTTAATGATAAAAAAGATTATAAAATACCACTTGATGTAGATTATAGAAAAGGACTATAGTCTTTTTCTTTAGGAGAAAATTATGAATACAGAAGAAGTTAATGTACTTGTTTTAGCATATATAGGAGATGTTGTATATGAAAATTATGTCAGACATTTTTTGGTAAATAAAAATATAACTCATGTGTCTAAATTACAAGAAGAATCTATAAAGTTCGTTTCTGCTAAAAGGCAAGCTGAGTTTTTAAAGATGCTTTTGGAAAAAGATTTTTTTACTGAAGATGAAATTTCTGTTATAAAAAGGGCTCGTAATTATAAAAATAATCGTCATCCTAAAAACTGTGATATACTGACTTATAAGCATGCTACAGCTTTGGAAGCAGTTATTGGTTATATTAATTTAAAAAATGATTTAGATAGAGAAAAATGTATTATGAATCTTATTTTGGGAGGTTAATTATGTTGGTTTATGGTAAAAATATTGCAGAAGAAATTGTAAAATATGCTCCAAAAATGATTAAAAAAATATATATACAAGATAATTTAAGTGATAAAAAAGACTTTTCTTTTATTAAAAAAAATAATTTTAATTTAGAATATGTTCAAAAAAATTATTTAGATAGACTTGCAAATGGAGCTCATCAAGGTATAATATTAGATATTATGGATTACAAATATCATGATATTGATGAAATAATTAATAATGATTATAATTTTGTTTTAATGCTTGATCATTTGGAAGATGTTCATAATTTTGGTGCTATAATTAGAACAGCTGAAGCAGCAGGAGTAGATGCTATTGTTATACCTAAATCTCGTGAAGTTTTAGTTAATGCTACTGTTATGAAAACTAGTGCTGGTACTGCTATAAAAAGTAATATAGTTATGGTTAGTAATATTTCTAATGCTATTAGAAAACTTAAAGATAGTGGTTTTTGGATAGTTGGTACAGATATGACTGGTGTTGATTATAAAACAATAGATTATAGCGGTAAAATAGCTCTTATTATTGGTAATGAAGGTAGAGGAATGTCTAGACTTGTAAAAGAAGAATGTGATTTTATTGCTACAATTCCTATGTATGGACAAATTAATAGTTTAAATGCATCTGTTGCATCAGGTATTATGATTTATGAGGTAGTTCGTAATAGAAAGTAGGTTTCTATGGAATATTATGAAATTAATGATAATGAACTTTTATATCTAATTAATGTTGATGAAGTATTTAAGAAAATATTATTTGATAAATATAATATGCTTATAAAAAATATTTGTTTTGATTATTATAAATCATTTCCTAATATTGATATAGAAGATTTAATACAAGAAGCTTATCTTGGTTTTTCCTATGCAATAGAAAATTATGATGCTAATAAAAATACTAGTTTTAAAACTTTTGCTATTATATGTGTTGAGGGTAGATTAAAATCTTATGTTAGAAGTTGTTCTTCTTTAAAAAATAGTATATTGAATAAAGCTCTTTCTATTTATAAGCCTATTATTAATGGAATAGTTTTAAAAGATACTATAGCAATAGAAAATAATACATTAGATGAAGTTATGTTATTAGAAGAGGTTAATAACATAACTAAGTTTAAAAATGATTTACCTTTTTTTCAATCACAAATTTTTGAATTAAAATTTAATGGTTTTTCTTATAAAGAAATAGCAAAATTGTTGGATATAGATGTTAATAAAATTAGTTATCAGATTAGATGTATTAAGAAAAAATTCTTAAATATGTATGAAGAATATTGAGTTTTTTTTGACTTTATTATAAAATATATTTATAGTAGAGTGAGGCGCTTATGGGAACATTTAAAACTTGGATGGATCATCATAGTATTTATAATGATAAAGATTTAGTAGAATATCAAAAGATTTTTTATAAGCTTGATAAAAAAATGAAAAAAATACATGATGCAGGATATTATGTTAGTTCTTTTGATCCTAATGATATTATTGTAAATGGTAAACATGTTAATTATGTTAGTGTAAATAAAATTGATGATAATTATGATTATGTACATGCTAATATTTATACTTTATCTAATTTAGCGATTGGTATATATAGTGGTATAAATACATTTATTAAAAGTGGTTTTTTAAAGCATAAATATGATGATTTTGTTTTATTTATTCCTAAAGATATAGAGCCTTATTATAGAGGTATTATATTACGTGATGCTACAGTTTATTTAAGTGATTATATGAGAGCAAAAAAAGATAGAGAAGTTAAAGATACACAAAATGAACTTAATAGTAATAATAGAAAACTTAATAAATCTACTATGGTTGGACGACTTTATAGTGAAGATGATAATAATACAGTTGGTTTTGCTTATACTTTTATAATTCCTGGTATAATATTCTTTTTAGCAATATTAATTCCATTATTAATAGCACTTTCTTCTTGACAAAATACTAGTTTTATGATAAATTACAACTAGAAGCACGAAGAAGTGTTTTTTATTATACAAATTTTTTTAAGAAGGTGGCTACATTAAATGACTAAGAAAGTAAATAAAAATGTTCAAAAGAAAGAAAAAAATAAGGTGAGTATGTGGGCAAAATTCTCTAATTTTTGTCATGGTGTTAAAGTTGAAAGTAAAAGAATACATTGGACAACAAAAAAAGAATTAGTTAAATATTCTATTGCAACTTTAGTGTTTGTTATGTTTTTAAGTCTTTTCTTTTATGCAATTGATGCTATTTTTGCACTTATTCATTCATTAATATAGGAGGTATTTTATGGAAAAACAATGGTTTGTAGTTAATACTTATTCTGGTCATGAGAATAAAGTAAAAGAAAAACTTGAGATGAGAGCAGAAAGTATGGGGATGCAAGATTATATTCATAGAATTGTTGTGCCTATGCAAAAAGAAATAGTAGAAAAAGATGGTGTTAAAAAAGAAAAAGAAAAGAAAATGTTTCCAGGTTATATTTTAGTTGAGATGGTTATGACTGATGAAGCATGGTATATAGTGCGTAATACACCAGGGGTTACAGGATTTATTGGTTCTAGTGGTAAAGGAGCTAAACCTACTCCATTACAACCATATGAAGTAGATAAAATACTTTCTACTATGGGCATTAGTAGAATGGATATTGATAATGACTTAAAGATTGATACTAAGGTTAATATTATTGATGGACCATTTAAAGGTATGGTTGGAACTATATCTTCAATTGATACAGCTAATGCTAAATTAGAGTTACTTGTTGATTTATTTGGACAAGAAACTGTTGTTGAAGTTGAACTTTCACAAATATCAAAAATTTAAAAATTTAAAAAAACACTTGAATTAGTTTATAAAATGTGTTATTCTTTATACGCTATATTTATTTATATAGATTTAGTGGGAGGCATGTGAAAGAATTAAAAAAGCGGAAATTTATGCTTATTAACCACTCTACGAAAAAGATTATAAGGAGGTGTTTTTCGTGGCAAAAGAAGTAATAAATAAGATAAAATTACAAATACCTGCAGGAAAAGCTACACCAGCTCCACCAGTTGGAACTGTACTTGGACCAGCAGGAATTAACTTACAAGAGTTTTGTACAAAATATAATGATGCTACTAGGGATAAGATGGGTGATATCTTACCAGTAGAAATTTCAGTTTATGATGATAGAAGTTTTGATTTTATAATTAAAACTCCACCAACAGGATTCTTATTAAAGAAAGCTGCTAAGATTAAGAAAGGTTCTGTTAAAGGAGCACATGAAATTGTTGCTGTACTTACTAAGGATCAAATTAAAGAAATAGCAGAAATTAAATTACCTGATTTAAATTGTTATGATATAGAAGCAGCTATGAGAATAGTAGAAGGTACTGCTAGAAATATGGGAATTGCTGTTAAAGGTGTTAATGATAAAGAATTAGAAGAAGAAGCTCGTGAAGCTCAAGCTGAAGAATTAGAAAGAGCAAAAGAAGAGGCTCGTGAAGCTGCTAAAGAAGCAGCACAAGAAGCTAAAGAAGCAACTGAAGAAACAACAGAAGAAGAAAATACTGAAACTCAAGAAAATACTGAGTCAGAATAATAAAAAATCCGCTTTAAACTTTCGTTTGCACTTGAATAAAATAAGGAGGAAGTTATGAAAAAAAGAAGTAAGAAGTATAATGAGGCTTTATCAAAATTAGAAAAAGGTAAAGCATATACTAAAGAAGAAGCTGTAAAATTAGTTAAAGAAACAACTACTACTAAATTTGATAGTAGTGTTGAAGTAGCATTAAGATTAAATCTAGATACTAAGAAAGCACATCAACAATTAAGAGGTGCTGTAGTTTTACCTAAAGGTACTGGTAAAGATATCAAAGTATTAGTTATTGCTAAAGGAGATGCTGCTAAAAAAGCAAAAGCTGCTGGCGCAGATTATGTAGGTGATACTGATATGTTAGAAAAAATTGAAAAAGAAAATTGGTTTGATTTTGATATTATGGTTGCAACACCAGATATGATGCCACTTCTTGGTAGATTAGGTAGAGTTTTAGGACCTAAAGGATTAATGCCAAACCCTAAAACTGGAACTGTTACAGTTGATACAGAAAAAGCTGTTAGTGAAGCTAAAGCTGGTCGTGTTGAATATAGAACAGATAGTTTTGGTAATGTTCATGCTTTAATTGGAAAGGTTTCTTTTGATGAAAAAGATTTACTTGAAAACTTAAATGCATTTGTTTCTCAAATCATCAAAATTAAACCAAGTACTGTTAAAGGTGATTATATTAAAAATATAGCAATATCTTCAACTATGGGGCCTGGAATAAAAATTTCTGTAAATAGTTTTGACAAATAATTAAAAATAATTTATAATACAATTATTAACTTTTAGTGCCAAAGACAGTAGGTCATATGTAAATCCTACCGAGGAACTATACGTAAAAAGCGTAATTTCAAGTTCTCGGTATGTACTGGGAACTTTTTTAGGCACATAAAATAAGGAGGTGGAGAGATGGCAAATGAGAAAATCTTAAAGCAAAAACAAGATATTATTGATGAGGTTAAAACTCGTGTTAATGATGCTACTAGTGTTGTGTTATTTGATTATCGTGGTTTAACTGATAGTGAAATTAAAGAGTTACGTAATTCTTTAAGAGATAATGGTGCTAATTATAAAGTATATAAAAATACTTTAATGAGTCGTGCTTTTGATGATTTAGGAATTGATATTAAAGATCATTTAGTAGGACCTAGTGCTTTTGCTTATGGAGATGATCAGGTTGCTGCTGTTAAAGTATTAACAGATTTCAAGAAAGAACATCCAGCCTTAGAGTTAAAAGTAGGTATTATTGATGGAGAAATAGCTGATAATGCAAAACTTGCAGAATATGCTTCAATCCCATCAAGAGATGGATTACTTACTATGCTTGCTGGTGGTATGATTGGAATTGTAAAAGATTTATCAATAGCATTAGATTTATATGCTAATCAAAAGGAAGAAAATTAATAAAAAATAAAGGAGGAATTTAAAAATGGCAAAATTAAATAAGGAAGATTTCATTAGTGCTTTAAAGGAAATGAATTTATTAGAAATTAAGGAATTAGTAGATGCAATGAAGGAGGAATTTGGTGTTGATCCAAGTGCTGTAGCAGTAGCTGCACCAGCAGCTGCAGGAGATGCAGCAGCTGCACCTAGTGAAGTAACTATTTCTATTGCTGAAGCAGGAGCTGCTAAAGTTGCTGTTATCAAAGTAGTTAAAGAAATTACTGGACTTGGATTAAAAGAAGCTAAAGATATCGTTGATAATAACGGTGTTGTTAAAGAAAACGTTCCTACAGCAGAAGCTGATGAAATTAAAGCTAAGCTTGAAGAAGCTGGAGCTACAGTTGAAGTTAAATAATAACTTTTGTAACTCTTAAAGACCTTAGGGTCTTTTTTTCTATCTATTTTTATGATAAAATGATAATAATAGAAGGTAATATATATGAATGAATTATTTAATATTGAAAACTTTAATATTATAGCAGATGATGATAATTACTATTTTTTTCGTGCTCTTAATATGGCTGATAATAAAGATTATGAAGATGGTGTTATAAGCAAAAGAGATAAAATTGTAAAAATAAGAACCGATAGAGAACGTTATGAAAAAAAACCAATGTATAATCATACTAGTAATATATCTTTAGAAGAAGTATTTAATCATATAAAGATGCATCAAAGAAAAGATACAAATTGTATATCTTTATCTAGCAATGCTAATGTGTCACTTACTTATGGTAGAGAAAATTATAAAGATAAATATATATTAGTAAAAGTACCTAAAAATGAATTAGGTAAAAAGACAGTTAATGCAGGTCTTTACATGATGCAAGAAATTAATGATAGAATAGATAGTTTAATAGAAAATAATGAATTAAATGAAGAACAAATAAATTTATTAAAAAGAATAGAAAATGTCAAAGATAATAAAGAATTAGAAAAAATAATTAATGACATGAAAAATGATAATACAATTATTTCAGATAATTATGATGCTTTAAATGAAAAACAAAATTTTGAAAAAGATAAAATTGTTGCAAAAATAAATATAGTTAATAAAAATATTATACCAAATGTTTCAAATACATTTTTAGTTCAAACTATAGGTAATGCCTTCTCATCTCTTGAGCTAATTCACTATAATGATATAGAAGAAAATGAAATAATAGATATTCCAAAAGAAATAGTTGATATATTTTCATGTTTACAACAAATACCTAGTAATTATTATGAAGTAGAAGACTTAAAAAAAGAAATACTCGATTATATAAAAGAAAGTAATATTGATTTAAATAACTATAATTATGAAAATTATGATTTATCATATGATAATGACTACACAATAGATAGAATGTATGAATTAACAAATGGTGATATAGATTATAAAACAGCAACTACTGTATATAAAAAAATGTTTTATTTAGCAAAATCTAAATTAAGAGTACAAAATACTACTAATTTAATAAAAGAAATAACAGAAGAAAGTAATAAATATAGTGATATAATTAATTATTTAGAAAAAAATACTTTTGGAATAGAACCTGAAATTATTTCAAAAAGAGGAAATAATAAATATAATATAAGTGAATCTATTAGTCTTGATTTTAATAATGAAGAAAGAGAATTATTAACATTTATAAATAATTTAGATATTGATTCATTAGAATCTATCATAAATAATCCAATGGATTCTCTTAAAGCAATGCTTAGAACAATGTTTTATATTAGAAGTAATAATGTAGATAAAGAAACATATTATGCCAATGCTATAATTGATTTATTTAACTGGAATAAACTAGGTATTGTTAATATTAATGAAGAAGATAGAAACTTACTAATAAATAAAATCAAAGAAAAAGACATTTTAGAATATTATGAAAATTTAAAATTATTAAATATAAAAGAAAGTGATATTGCAAACGTTTTATTAACCAATATTATCAAAAATAAAGATATAGGAAAAATAAATATTAATGATACTTTTACAATAAATGAGTTAGAAGATTTCCTAGGATATTTTAAAGTTAACGGAACAAATATAAAACTAAAATCTTATCAATTAGGAGCATTAAATAATATTAATGAAATTTTTAAAGAAAAACAGTTTGTAGCAGCAATTCTTCCAACAGGAGCTGGAAAAAGTTTTGTAGCACTTTCAGAAATGTGGGAAAGAAAAGATGAAAATATTTTATATTTAGCACCAAATGATGAAATAATTAATCAGTTAGAAGATTATATTATAGAAAATTTTCATGGAACAAAAGGAACTTTTGGTAAAAGTATTAGAGAAAGAAAAGAATTAATCAAAAAAATATTTCCAAATCTTACAATATCTACTTATGCTAATATGACTGCAAATCATCCTGAAATTAGAGAGAAAAAGTATGATTTTATAGTTTTAGATGAACTTCATAGAACAGGTGCAAGTGAGTGGAATAATTTTATAAACATATTATTAGAACATCAAGATGAAGAAACAAGAGTTTTAGGTCTTACTGCAACTCCGATAAGAGATGTTGATGCCCTTAATATGGCAGAAGAATGGGCAAAATACTATGGATATAGTGAAGAAGAAATAATAGAACATAGGCATTTAGCAGTAAATATGGATACAGTGGAAGCAATAAGATTGGGGTATGTTATTAATCCACAATTAGTTTTATGTGAATATAATTTATTAGGTGAAGATGGCTTGTTAGAAAATTTAACTGAAAAAATTCAATATGTAACAGATGATGCTGAAAGAAAAAAATTAGTTAATAAGCTTGATAAATTAAGAAAAAAAGTAGAAAAGGCACCAGGAGTTGCTGATGTATTAAAAAATAATATCGAAAAAGGAGAAAAATATATAGTATTTTGTCCTGTTGTAAATCAAGAAGGAGAAGTAATAGAAGATGAAGATGGATATCAAACATCAAAACTTACAGGAAAAGAGATAATTAAAAAATATCAGGATGAACTTGTTAATATATTTGGTAGTGAGAATGTCGAAACATATTCAATGTTAGGAGCATATAGTAAATCAAAAAATAGAAATGAGTTAAAGAAATTTGAAAGTGAAAATAAAGATAAAATTAAGTTTATGGTAGTTATGAATAAGCTTAATGAAGGTTCTCATATAAAAGATGTAGATGGTATAATATGGTATCGACCACTCGATGAAAATTCATTTATTTTGTATCATCAGCAGTCAGGAAGAATTATTCGTGTGGATAATGGTGATGGAAAAAGACCAAAAATAATAGATTTAGTTAATAATACACTACGTGTAAATTTTGAAAAAAATAAAAGAGAAAGAACTAGCGACTTAGATATGATGATTATGATTAATAATTGGGTTGATTTACATGAAGGAATAATACCTGATATCAATAGTTTTAATCGAGCAGAAGCAGGTTATGCATCAAGGTTAAAACAAATACAAAAGAAATATAATAAATATCTAGATATTAATAAATATAATGAATTATCAAATAAAAATCAAATAGAGTTAAGAAAAATATTAGAAATGGGCTCTAATTTTGATTTATGGAATTATGATTTTCCTGATAAAATAATAACTAATTCTAATAAAAATAATAAAGAGGTTGAACTATTTGAAATATCTGAAATTATAAAAGATTATATTGATATTAATGATAAAGTTAAAAATGTTTTCTATATGAGTCAAGAAGAAAAAACAGAAGAATATATTAAATCGGTAAATGAATTAGGGAGACGTGTCAAAGGAAAAAGAAATGGAAAATCTGAAAGATTATTTAAAGATGGAACAGATCAGCAAATGTTTTTTAATAATCTAAAAAGAAAATATGATAAAATAGATAAGACAAAAGATTTAACAGATAAAGAAAAACAAACCATAAAAAACTATGAAAGAATAATGAAAGAAATAGCAAAATATGAAGTAAAGATGACAGAAGAAGAAAAAACAGAAGAATATATTAAGTCGGTAAATGAACTTCAAAGACGTGTTAAAGAAAAAAGAAATGCAAAATCCGAAAGGGTATTTAAAGATGGAACAGATCAGGGAAGTTTCTTTAACAGCTTAACTTTAAAATAT
>JAZUAY010000145.1:0-2868 GCA_045638205.1 Bacilli bacterium | reverse complement strand
ATTAATATAATCATAATATATTATACAAATTAAATCATTACTATATTTTTTTAAATCTTCAACTTCTACAGTTCTAGTTGAATTAATAGTTGTTAATTTCATTAAATTTTTATAAACATTATAATTTTTACAATATAAATTAATTTTAAAATCATCTAGTTTAATACATAATCCAATAATAGCTTTTAAATTATTTTTATTACATTTTTTAATAAATTCCATAACACCAAACATATTAGTATCAGATAAAGCTACATAGCTTTTATTATAATGTTTAGCAAAAGATATAATATCATCTATTTTAAGCATAGAAGAAAGAAGCGAATAATTACTTTTTATATTTAACATAAATATTCCTCCTTTCATATATATATACTATATTCTACTACAACATTAAACATTTGTCTATAAACATTACCATAATTATTTATATACTTTAAAACAGTACCACAAAAGTACTGTTTTAGAAAAATAGCAATATATTTTATAGTATTGTTTATATTGGCAAAATATATATTATATATAATATTATTTTGCTGTTATATAAATAATACTAATTAGTCAAACGACCACGCATTTGCACTCGAACTACCGTCTCCGGATGTCGCCAGGATTGTAGATTTTAGAGTTAATATTGGACGAAGGCAATAACTGGGACTGTTATCGTTCCATCCGTTGTAATAGTAACGCATGCGGCCGAACGTCAAGCCACCTGAGGTGTTGATACAGCGCCCGCTCCAGTAATAGTTGACGCTGCAGCTATAGCAATAGTAGCGGGAAGCAAGCCAATAATTTGATGCTGTTCCTGATGGATTATTTGCCACTAAAGTTCCCAAAGCACTATTTACCGCATTATAGTCTTTTGCATATAATGTGTCTCCTTGATATCCTGTTCTATACTCTTGTCCTACACTGTCTGATAAACTTGGAGTTGAACTTGTTCCAGCACTAGAAGTTGATAAACTTGTTGACCCTATATATCCTGTTTGCCCATTATATCCCATATATCTATACCCAGATGTATATGCTGTATTCACATATTTACTGGCCATATCTTGCAATGCTGTTACAAAGTATTTATATCCATTCTCTCCTGTAAATGTTATTGTTGTTGATGATACTTTATCACTTACTACATCTACTGTTCCATTATCATTTTTTGCTATTACTCTCCATGTTGTTAATTCACTTGGTGTTACTGATCCACTACACCCAGTAGTAGAACATGTATAACTTCCACTATATGTTGGTGTTAGGCTTACATAATCTCCTAATGCAAACTGACTTACTGAAGTTCCTGCTGCTTTAACTGTAACTGATTTAGTTGCTGTTTTACTATTATCTGCTGCACTTGTTAAGGTTATTGTTGCACTTCCTGTACTTCCTGCTGTGATTGTACATGTTGCTGTTCCATTACTTGTAGTTGTTGGACAACTACTTGTATTAAGTGCTGAAGTATTACTACTACTCCAACTTATATTGGTATTATCTGCATTACTTGGATTTACTGTTGCTGTTAATGTTATATTTTCTCCTTCTGTTACTTCACTATTTCCAGAAAGACTTACACTACTTACATTTACTGGTGTTACTGTAAATGACATTGATGCCGTTGCTCCACCTGTTGTTGTTGCTGTTATTGTAGTACTTCCTGTTGTTGTACCAGTTACTGTACAATATACACTTGTTACTACATTATTTGTTTCTATATTTTCACAAGAAAGTGTTGCTATATTTGAAGTTTGTACTATTGTCATTGTATTTGCATCCAAATCTCTTGGATCATTCTGATTATCACTAGTTAATCCTGTTATACTGAAATAATTTGTTGCTGTTCTTCCAACAGTTGTACTTGCTGGCATAGATAGGCTTTGTGCTACACTAGATTGTACTGTTACACTACTTGTTTCTGAATGCCCTTTGGCATCTACTGCTGTTATTGTACTTGTTCCATTTCCTACTGCAAATACTTTGCAGGTTGCATTTGATGTTGTACTTGTTGCACTACCATTTCCACTTGTTGCATTTTCTGTACAGTTAATCGTTGCAACATTTGAATTTGATGATGTCCATGTAATTGTCTTATCTCTTGAGTTACTTGGGGTTAATGTTCCTGTTATAGTAGTATTTTGTCCTCTATCTAAATTTATTGTTGCTTTATCTAATGTTATTCCT
Source organism: Bacilli bacterium (assembly GCA_045638205.1). GTDB lineage: Bacteria > Bacillota_I > Bacilli_A > RF39 > UBA660 > UBA2730. The sequence continues at coordinate 693 of JAZUAY010000145.1, read as the reverse complement.
TCTACTTCTGGATCTAATACTTCTACACTTATTGATTGTGTAGTTGCACTAGAATTTGTTGCACTTTTTGCTGTAATTGTTGCTGTCCCTGGACCTACTGCTGTTACAGTAATCTTATTTGCTGTAACAGATTTAGAATTTCCAGATCCACCTGCTTGCGCTTCTGTATATTGTGCTATATCTACAACATCAGAATCTGATGTTGTCCACTCTATTTCATTTGAATTAGCATTTGATGGAAGTGTATTTGCTTCCAAAGTTGTTGTTCCACCTGTTATTAGATTTAACTCTGTTGTTCCACCTACTACTGAAACTCCTGTTGGCTCTGGTTTATTTACTGTTACTACACATGTTGCAGAGTGTCCACTTGCATCAGTTGCAGTTATATTTGCAGTTCCTGTTGTTCCGGTTATACTCTGTGCTGTGACATTTCCTGAACTATCCACTACTGCTACATCTGTGTTAGAACTTTCCCATGTTACACTCTTATTTGTTGCATAATCTGGTAATACTGTTGCACTTAATTGTTCACTTTCTCCTTCATCAAGTGTTATACTATTTTTATTTAAACTTATACTACTTACATTGATATGTGAATCTGTTCCATATACATTTACTTTTATTGTAAAAAACTTACTCTCCCCTGTTACTTGGTAGTCTTCTGCTACCCACATTCTTAAAATATAATAATCT
>JAZUAY010000144.1:0-3370 GCA_045638205.1 Bacilli bacterium | reverse complement strand
AAATTATTTTTCTTTTCATAATCATTTTCCTTTCATCCATTTAACTTTTTTTATACATAAAACACTCTAAATCATGTGAATATATTATACCTACTGCTTGTAAGTATGAATATATTATAGTCCTTCCTACAAATTTCATTTTTCTTTTTTGTAAAGATATAGATATCTCATCTGATAATCTATTAGTAGTTTTACCTACTTCATAAATAACTTTTTTATCCCAGAAACTTTCTAAATATGCTTTAAAACTACCATATTCTTTTACAATATTTTTAAATATTCTAGCATTATTAATACTAGCTTTAATTTTTAATTTATTTCTTATAATACCTTTATTATTAATAAGCTCTTTTATTTTATCTTCATCATAATTTATTATTTTATCAATATTAAAATTATCATATGCTTTTTTGAAATTTTCTCTTTTATTTAATATACATTCCCAAGAAAGTCCAGCTTGAAATGATTCTAATAATAACATTTCAAATAGATATTTATCATCTAAATTTAAAACTCCCCATTCTTTATCGTGATAAGCTATATATGAATTATTTTTTAAATTGCACCATTTACATCTTTTCATATTACATCATATCAATTCTAGCTTCTTCAAGTTCTGTTGCAAATATTGTATCAAACTCTATTAAACTTTTTTTAATGACATCTGGATAGATATTCTTACTAGTTTCTATAGCTTTTCTAAAATCAAGTACATTAACAGTTTTTCTATTATCAAATAAAGCATTTGAAAAAGCTTCTTGTATCATGGTTAAAGTAACATCAGGGTAACGTGACCCTATTTCATATATTCTTTTATATTCTGATGTGATACTAGTTAAAAATTTCATTAAACTCTCTTTAGTAAAATTTGAATACATCATATTAACACCAGTTCTTTTTTCTATTTTTGGTAAAGTTCCTAAACATATTTTTACATTTTGTTCTTCTGTTGGCTCTGTTACATCAACTTTACCAAAACGTCTAACAAATGCTTTATCACGTAATATATATCTTTCATATTCTTCTATTGTTGTTGCACCAATTACTTTAATATCTCCTCTATCAAGGCCTGGCTTAAACATATTAGCAAAGTCAAGTGCCTCGCCTTTACTTCCCATTAAAGTATGTATCTCATCTATAAAAAGGATTAAATGACTATAATTTTTTAATTCTTCTATTAGATTTTGAATCTTACTTTCACCAGTTACCGGATCAATTCCTAAAAGAGCACTAGTATTTATTTTAATTATTTGATAATCTTTTATAGCATCTGGAACTTTTCCTTTTTGAATTAAGTATGCTAATCCTTCTACGATAGCAGTTTTACCAACACCAGGTTTACCAGTTAAAATTACAGATTTATCTGGTGTTAATAAAATTAACATTAAATCTTTTAATTCTTTATCTCTGTCAATTGCAGGATTTGTAATATACGCTTTTTCATTAAAGTTTTCACCATAAGTTTCTAATATACTTATTCGTTTACTTTTTACATCAAAGTCTTCTTCTTTTATCTTTTTATTCATCTTTGATAAATTTGTTATATCTTCATTCATTATCATCACTCTTTTCTATAATTATTGTATCAAAAAAACACTAAATATTAAAGATAATAACATAATTTTTACAATAAATTAAAGAAAAGCATGATTTTTAAACCACACTTATTTTTAAATATGTAATTTTAATTAAAATTATCTAGTTATTGGTCAAAGTATATGGATTATTCGTTGTTCCATTTCCAGTACCTAATTTAACCGAACTACTAATTGATATTACAGGGCGCAAACCAAGGGAAGAACCAGAAGACGAACCGTCATACGAACCAGACAATCCACCGCCGTTGAAATTACCGTAGCCGCCTTTGACGCAACTGGCGCTGGCAGAACCAGTAGCCATAGTACAGCAACTAGCAGAGACAGCAGCGCCGCTGAGGCAGTTGGTGTAGGAGCAGCTATTATAACATGATGAGATACTACCTGTACCATAGTAGGTACCGTTGTTACTATCTACTATGGTACCACTTGCATTCATTGTTAATATATTATTTGATGTTGCTGTTCCTGTATATGTTCCTCTTTTATAATTTGAACCATCTCTTGTAAAACTTATATCTTGACTAGAAGTACCATTTCCGGCACTCATTGTCCAATACTGCTGTCCTGTATATAAATAGTTTAATGTATTTGTATTTGTTGTATCTAGTCCTGTTAGATATGCTTCTCCTGCACTTATTAATCCTCTATTTAAGGTATAACTTGTGGAACATGATAATGGATTTGTTGTATCTAATGTATCTCCACAATAATTGGTATTTTCTAAATAACTACTATATGTTGATAGATTACTATTATACCAATTATCTACTTCTATTTTTGCTGTTGAGTTATATGCAGTTGAGTTATATGTATCACTATATATACTTGTTCCTATTTGTGTACTAGCACCTGTTGTTGTACTACATTCTCCATTTGTTGGTGTTCCATTATATATCATTTTTATTCCACCAGTTTCTGTTGTTCTTATTATCTTCCAACATTTACCTGCAAAATTTACATTATTATTTGTAGTACTTGCATTTCCATTATAATAATATATCGGATTTGTATCAGATGATGTTGATGCTAATAATGTCATATTATTTTTTAATTGTGATCCAATATTTCCAGGTACTACATCTAATTGGCTTGTATCACTTAAACTTCCTATTGTTACTGTGATATTCGTTGTTCCTTCATCAAGTCCTTCTATTTCACAAACTGTACTTCCAGCACAACTTTGTGGTATTGTTGCAATACTTGTATTAGATGATGTCCATGTGATACTTGATATATCTCTGGCATCACTTGGGGTTACACTTGCTTGGAAGATATGACTTGCTCCTACTTCTATTTCTGCATCACTACTTAAACTTATTGCACTTGCTAATTCATTTTGTACTGTTACTATGCTTGTTGCTGTATGTCCCTTTGCATCTTTTGCTGTTATTGTGGTTGAACCTGCTACTAATCCTGTTACAGTGCATACTGCAGTTGTAGAAGTTGTTTCTATCTCTCCACTTGAGTTTGTACTTCCTCCACTACAACTTATACTTGCTTTTGTTGCATCACTATTACTCCAATATATTGTCTTATCTCTTGAATTTGATAAATTTAGTGTTGCAGTAATAGTTGTACTACTATTTCTATCTATTGTTACATTTGGTTTATCTATACTTAGTCCTGTTGATTCTGGTTCTTGTATAGTTACTGTTATACTCTTTGCTATTGCACTTGGATTACTGGCACTTTTTACTGTTAGAATTGCACTTCCTGCTCCTTTTGCAGTTACTTTTACCTTGTTTGCTACTACTGATTTACTACTTCCAGTA
>JAZUAY010000143.1:0-5511 GCA_045638205.1 Bacilli bacterium | reverse complement strand
ATAAGTATCTATTATTAAATATACAAAAAGTGGAAACATTATATAAATAGTGTTAATTATTATACTTTCAAATACTGACATATTATCCCTTCTTTCTGATATAAATATAACATATATAGATGTCGTATTTTGTCGAATAATGATAAATACTATCAATTTTTGCAAAAATTTGTTATAATAGTTAATAATTTTAAAGGGGAGATTTTATGAATGTTATATTTCTAGATTTTGATGGAGTACTTGATACAATTCACTACAATAGTGATGAAGATGTAGAAAAACGAGTTAAGTTATTAGCAGATATTACTCATAAGTATAATGCATCAGTAATTATTGAAGCAGCAGCTAAAGATGCAATAGACGAAGAGACTATGGAAATAAATGGAAAGTGGGTTAATTTTATTTTTAGTCTTTTTCAAAAATATGATATAAATTGTATTGGAAGATGTCCTAATGTTATAAAGAAAAATAGTAATAATTCATATACACCCATATGGAAAGAATATGAAATTAGACTTTATTTATTTAGGCATCCAGAAATTGAACATTATTGTATTATAGATGATGATGACTTAGCACCAAGAAATTCTGATTTAAATATGGTTAGAGATCATTTGGTTAAAACGTGTTTATATTCTGAAAAGAAAGAAGAAGAAGGACTTCTTCCAAAACATATAGAAGAAGTAGGTAAAATATTAAAAAAAGATAATCATATTAGAAAATTGGTATTAAATAAAAAAAGTAAAGTTTAAAAACTAAAAAAATATATACCTAAATTCAGATAATTGTGATACAATAATAATATATAATATTTAGGAGGAAAGATATGAAAAAGATTACATTTTGTTTAGTAGTAGTTGTGGCATTTATTAGTTTTATTTTAAATGTTGATGCTACTAATACTAGAAGTGTTTATTTTACATGGCTTGATGGAGAAAATAGTTTTCATTATGTAAAGCTAAATGATATTGAAAGAGCAAGTGTTAGTGAAATGCCTACTAATTATATTCCAATAGCAAATTTAAAAGATGAAAATAATGTATATTATCAAATGGGACAAGATTATGAATTTGTTAGTTTGAATAATGGTTCTTTAAATTTCACAGATTTTATTGAAGGTGAAGGATTTATATCAAGTGATAATAAGTTAGAATATTTACATGATAATGATTTTACAATTAATCCAGCTATTGCAAGTAATTATGAACATTCTATAATAACTAATGGTGATATGGACTTTAGAATTATAGTATATGATACAGATTATGATGGTGCAACTATTAAAAGTAGTGGTGATAATAATTTAAGACCTGACTTTTTAGGTGGAATATTTTACACAGATACATTTGATATAACAAGTGGTGTTAGTAAAAATCATCCTGCTGTTTTAGAAAGTTATTTATTAAATGATACAGTAACATTAGAAGCATCAGAAGTAAGTAGTAATTTTACAAGTGTTACAGCACTTGATGTTCCAAATGATGCTGTTAATATTACTAAGAGTGGTAATAAATTCACAATTAAGTTTAATTCTAATTATTATGATAGAGTAGTATTTAAAGTTGAAACAGCTGATAGCGAAACATATTATGTTATGATAGCAAGAGTTGCTATGAAAGTCTATGAAGAAAGAGAAAATCATGAAATTAGACCTACAATTTACTATAAAGCAACTAATACCTACAGCGATTATCAGTTAATTGCAAATATTACATATAAAAATAATACTAAAGAAATTAAAGTATTAAATCCAGAAACAAATGGTATAAATGATCAAAATACAGATCCATTTGTAAATGAAATGGTTGGAGATATTCAATCTGGTACTAATAGTTTGAAAAAATGTCAATTCAAAATTAGTAATTCAAATAATATCAAAGAAGTTAAATTTACAGTAATAAGAGCTAATTCATTAAATAATAATGTTTATTTAGGAACCTTTACTGGTTCAAGTGATGGTTTAGTATTTAAACAAATTAATCAATATGAAAAAAGAGTAGAGTATTATGAGGGGGAATATAATTATGAATAAAAAAATTATATTAGTTATCATAGTTTTAATGGTATTTAGTCTTACCCTTAATGTTAATGCTTTAGATATAAGTACTGTCAACGCTAGTCAAAGTAATGGTGTTATAACAGTTAGTGGTACTACTGAAGATGACGTACTAGCAGCATCTGTTTATATATTTGATAATAATGATACATTAATTATAAATAAAAATATTGCTGTAGATAATAAAGCGTATAGTACTACATTTAATTTACCTGAAGGAAATTATAAAGTAAAAGTTGCAGATTATAATGGTGGAACATTTAAAGAAGCTACTTTAAGTTCATCTTCAAATGATAATAACAGTAATAATGACACATCTAATACTACAGATGAATCAACAAGTAAAAAACTAGCAAATGCAACAAATCCAGATACTAGTGATCATGTTTTAAAATATATAATACTTGGAATTATAGGATTAAGTGGATTATTAAGTAGTTCTATAGTATTAAAAAAGATGAATAAATAAGCTAGACTTTTCTAGCTTTTTCTAATGAGGGATGCCTATGAAAAAAATAAAAATAAGTAATATAATTATAATTTTATTAATAATATTTTTTACTATTATATTAGTATTTTCATTATATAATATTGGTAAATGGTATTTAACAAATACTACAAATAATAAATTAAAAGAAGAAATAAATAAAAATATTAATAAAAAAAATAATAAATTAAAAATAGATTTTAAAAAATTAAAAAAAGAAAATAAAGATACAATTGGTTATTTGAAAGTTAAAGGTACTAATATTAATTATGTAGTTGTAAAAAGTAATAACAATAAATACTATTTAACACATAACTTTAATAAACGATATAATGAAGCAGGTTGGGTTTTTACTAACTATTTAAATAGATTTGATGGAACTGATAAAAATATCACAATTTTTGCACATGCAAGATTAGATGGATCTATGTTTGGAAGTTTAAAAAAGACATTAACAAGAGATTGGCAAAAAAATAAAGATAATTTAATAATAGATTTTGTAACAGAAAAAAGTCATAATAAATATAGAGTTTTTTCAACATATAAAATAAAAGTAGAAGACTATTATTTAAAAAATGATTTTAATGATAATGAATTTGATGATTTTATTAATAAAATAAAAGAAAGAAGTAACTATAATTATAAAGTAGATGTTAATAATGATGATAAAATTATTACATTGTCAACATGTGATTTAAATAATGATTATCGAATTGTTCTTCATGCAAAATTAGTGAAATAAATTAATGGATTCAGAGAAAAGGATTAAATAACTTTTCTTTTTTTCATAAAATATGATATAATAAGATCGATTTAAAAGTTATGGAGGAAAATGATGAAAAAGATATTTATAAGTATACTTGTTATAGTATCAATACTTACAATAACAGGTTGTAATGGGGGTAATGCTAGTACAAATGCAAAAAAAGTGAAGAGTGGAAAAATATATAAAACAGTATCTTTAAATGATAAAGGTATTGATATGTTTGATGCTATTATACCAAAAGGTTGGAAGGCATCAATATCATCTCAAGATATAGTTAACTCATCTTATCCTTTTGTTGAAACTGTTGTTATAACAAATCCTTCTAAAACTGCAAAAATCACCATTTTATCTCAACATTCATATACTGAAAATAATAAATATAACGAAGGTGAGAATAAAGATTATTATACAACGTATTTACACCAAATGGATGCTAGTACTTATATGGACTATTTTATGGATAAGATATATAATGGAACGAGTTTTGTAAAAGATGGTACAGTTGATAAAAAAATTATGAATCAATTAAAAACATTACATGAGTTAAAACTTGATCTAGCTAATAAAGATGTTACTACTATAAATCCAAGTGCATATAATGTTAATATTTCAATAGGAGATGAAGGATATACATCAGTTAAAAAAGAATATCAAGAAGGTAATAATTATTATGAAGCATCAACCAGTGTCTCAGCAATATCAACTAATTTAACATCAGGGCTTTCAAGTTTATTAAATTCAAGAGCAGTTCATTGGTATATGCCATATGTAATAGTATATGAAGCAGAAGATAAAGAAACTTTTGATAAATATTATGATGAATATAATTTCATTATAGCCAATGCAACATTTACAAAAGATTATTATGCTATGGTTGAATATGTTTCTAGTGCAATAGTAAATGCTTATACATCATACTATGCAGCAAAAGCTAAAGCAGCACTTGATGCAACAAATGATTATATTGATAGTAATTATTCTTCTGATTCATCTTCATCTACTCAAGATAAAGTCAGAGAAATGTGGAGTGATGTAATTAAAGAACAAGATAAATATTATTTAGAAGATGGTAGTTCAATAAAGACATCTACTAAAAACGAAATAGTTGCTCAAAATGGTAATGAAATTTATGTAGGAAGTAAGGCAGGTATTCCTAACGGATTTAATGAACTTGAAAAGGGGTATAGATAATTATGAAAAACAAAAAATATATTTTACTAGCCATTTTATCTATATTTTTAATCTCTATTATAGTAATAGTAAGTATCTTAATAATTAATGTATATAATAAAGAAATTCCATATAGTGATAATTACAATATAAAATATTCTAAAAAGGCTGATACTTTTGAAGCGCCTATATATGTTGCAACAGAAGATTTAGAAGGTAATCCTAAGCAAGTTGAAGGTGTAGAGTTTAACCCTGCTAAGATGGTTTATAAATTGAGAGATTTTAAAGTAAGTAAACCTAATAAAAAAGGTTATGTTACCATGTCATATACATATGATATGAATACAACATTAGAATATAAAATAAGTAAAAATGCAAGTGATTTTAAGTATAGATATAATTATAAAGTGTTGGGTTCTTTTGATTATTATACTGGTTATGGATATTTAGATAAAACAATAACATCCAAAGAAGGTAGCAGAATGTATGATAATGGTATTGATAATGAAGAAAAAATGAAATATACCACTATTACTTGGAATAAGAAAAAATATAAAATAGGTATGTTACAAAAACAAATAGAAGAAAAAAATAGAGATTATGAATTTTTAGGAAGTGAAGGAGATTACAATCATTATAAATTACCAATATCAATAGTAACAGAAGTAACTATGGAAGTCCCATATGGTTATGATGGTGTCTTGATTGCTATTAATAAAAAAGGCATGACTCAAAAAGAATATGAAAAAAATATTAAAAGGTATCAAAAATTAGTAGCATTACAGAAAAAAGCACAAGAAGAAGGTAAGAAAAGTAAAGAACTTAAAAAAATAGAAAAAGAAAATGATAAACTAGAAAAAATAACTAACTCTAAAAATAAAAATGCTCTAAGCAATAGTTATTATATTATAAAAACAGCCGATATTTACAATATTAAAAAGAAAAAAGAAACAAATTATATTCCAATAATAATCGCTAGTTTATCAATATTAGGTACTATAATTATTGGTTTAATAATATTAATATTAGTTA
>JAZUAY010000142.1:0-3639 GCA_045638205.1 Bacilli bacterium | reverse complement strand
TTTCTAATAAATAATTTTTTTATTTTGTAAAATATATTTCTTTTTTTAATCATTTTTGGTATAATTTATATACTAGAGGTGGTAAAATGGGTTTGAAATTTATTATTATTGGAGGAATAATTTTTATAATATTATTCGTTTTAATACTTTTTATTATCATTTCTAAAAAGAAAATTAGTAAAGTTGATTTTAAAATAGAAGATGCACTTGATTATATTAATGAATATTTAGAAAATAAGCTTAATCTTATTAAGGAAAGTCGTGATATTTGTAAAAATAAAAATTATTTAGATAATTTTGAAGATGAAGATTTTAGTTGTGAATCTTTATTTAAACTTAATGATTTACTTAGTGAATTTGAAGAAAAATTTAATGCTGAATTGTATGATGATGAAGAACTTGCTAAAAATAAAGATACTATAGAATTTATTAATAAATTAAAAGAAAATAATATTAATCTTAAAGCTTCTATTAACTATTATAATGATAAAGTTAAAGCGTATTATGACTTAAAATATACTTTTCCAATAAGCTTTGTTAAATTATTTTGTGGATTTAAAAAATTTGATTTATTTAATGAAAAAAAGGACTAAGGTCCTTTTAAATTTGCCAATTAATTGGCGAAATATTATTTTTTATTAAAAAATCGTTAGTTTTAGAAAATGGTTTACTTCCAAAAAATCCATTTCTTGCAGAAAAAGGTGATGGATGAGGTGACTCAATTATATAATGTTTTTTATTTGTTATAAGAGCTTTTTTACTTCTAGCATAATTTCCCCATAATATGAAAACTACAGGTTCTTCTTTATTATTTATAATCTTTATAACATTATCTGTAAATGTTTCCCAACCTTTTTTGCTATGTGATGCAGCATTATCTTTTACTACTGTTAATACAGAATTTAATAGTAATACTCCTTGTAATGCCCATGGTACTAATGAATTGTTATCACTTATTTTAATATTCAAATCATCTTCTAATTCTTTAAAAATATTTATAAGTGAGGGTGGACGTCTAACTGAATTATTAACTGAGAATGATAGTCCTTCTGCTTCTTTTTCTCCATGATATGGATCTTGTCCTAATATAACTACTTTTAAATTTTCATATTTTGTATATCTAAATGCTTTAAATATTTCACTTTTTGGTGGAAATATTACTTTTTCATCATATTCTTTGTTTACAAAATCTATTAATTTTTTAAAATATTCTTTGTTAAATTCTTCATTTAAATATTCATCCCAACTATTTCCTATCATAATTATCCTCCTATTTATGATATTTTTCATTATTTCTTATTTTGTATGCTCTATATATTTGCTCTAATAACATTACTCTAAATAATTGATGTGGGAATGTTAATTTTGAAAAAGATAATCCATAATTAGATTTTTGTAATACTTCTTCACTTAATCCATTACTTCCACCTATGATAAATGTTATATTACTATTTATATTATTGATTTTTTCTAATTTTTCTGCTAATTCAGTAGATGTTATTAATTCACCATTTATTTCTAATGTTATAATATAGTCCTTTTCATTTAAATGATTTATTATATTTTTACCCTCTTCATTTTTTTCTTTTGTTATATCGTTATAAGAAACATCTGGTAGTTCAATTATTTCTATTTTTGTATATTTTGTTAATCTTTTTTGATACTCTTTTATAGCATCTGTTAAATATTTTTCTTTGATTTTTCCTATACATATTATTTTTATCATTTCTATACCTCTATTAATGGAGATGATTCATCTTGTCTTGCTATTAATAAATTTATTTTTTTATTTATTACCTTTTTTGTTTCTTTATAGGCTTTTTCTTCAGTGTTGTTTTGTTCACTTAAATGTGCTAATACAACATATTTTGTGTTTTGTGTAGTTATTTTTTCTAAATATCCTGATGTTGTTTTATTTGATAAATGCCCTTTGTCACTTAAAACTCTTTGTTTTAAAAAAGGTGGATAAGGTCCATTCATTAGCATTTCTTCATCATGATTACTTTCAATCAAATATATATTTTTATCTGTTATTTTTTTTAAATATTTTCTATTTATATATCCAGTGTCCGTTATATAAACTAGACTTTTTTCATTGTATGTTATTATATATCCAACAGATGAAAAAGTATCATGAGAGGTGTGTATTAATTCTATCATTATATCATTAAGCATATTTTTATCTTCTAAAAATATGACTCTATCTTTTGAAACAATTTCAATTAATTCTTTATACATTTCTTTTGGAATTAAAACTTTTAATTTTGTATGTTTTAATATGCTCTCTAATCCTTTTATATGATCATTGTGTCTGTGAGTTATTAATATTCCAGAAAAGTTAGAAAAACTTAAATCCAGTCTCTCTAACTCTCTTTTTATTCTGGTATATGATATTCCTGTATCTATTATTAATCTTGTTTCTCCACAAAGAACTATAGAACAGTTTCCTTTTGAACCACTGGCTAGGGTTTTAAAATACATATTAGTAGAATGACATAGCATTTAATGCTCGACCTCCATAATATGGGTATCCACTCCATATAGCATAGTGTAGGTGAACTCCTGTTGCAAATCCTGTTTTTCCCATTCCTCCTATTACTTGTCCTCTGGTAACATTTTGTCCTTCACTTGTGGCAAAGCTTGCTAAATGGGCATATAATGAATAATATCCATTGTGATGATCTATTATAATGTATTTACCATTATCAAATTTTTGTGATACTTTAACTACTGTTCCTGCTTGTGCGGCAAATATTGGTGAACCATATCCACATCCTGCTATATCTGTTCCATCATGTAATGTTCCCCAACGATATCCAAATGGTGAAGATACTGAATTACATGATGCTGGCCAACCCCAGTTTCCACTTGTTGCTACTGGTGCTCCAGCTGTTATTCCTGCATAGGAACTTTCTTTTCCACCTTTTATTACTATTTCGTTAATTGTTGGTGTAATCTCTTCCGTATGTGTTGTTACAATATTTGTTGTTTCTCCATTGACTCTTTGAATTTTTTGTGTAACTTTATTTTTACCATTAACTCCTTGTTGTGTGGTTTCTTGATATCCTACTGCTTTACTATTATCATATCTTGTTTCGGTTTGATAATTTTTTTCTTCATATTTAACTTCTTCATCTTCTTCTACTATACTTATTTGAGGACTTAGAATTCCTATATTTACAACTTGTCCTGCAAATAAAAGAGCATTTTCATCTTTAAATTTTGGATTTATAATTAAAAATTCTTCATTACTCATTTTGTTGTTATAGGCTATATCTGATATTGTGTCTCCATCTTGTGTTGTGTATTTTGATTCATTGTCATTATTTCCAAATAATAAGTATTTACTTAAATTTTCAGTTGAAGTATATATCTTTTTATCCGTTGGTACTTTTGCCTTTCTTATTGTTATATCATTATCAATATATATTTTTTCAACTATTTTTCCTGTATCTTTTATCTTCTTTTGTTTTCCTTTTTTATAATTATTATAATCTTCATTATTAACAAAAGATTTTACTGTTTTATCAATTGAATCTGTAAAGATATCTTTATTTAATACATATAATGTTTGATCTTTTATTTTCTTTTTTTCTGTATCATTTATTTTTTCTTTTTTACTTTTTATTACTATTTCAT
>JAZUAY010000141.1:0-14794 GCA_045638205.1 Bacilli bacterium | reverse complement strand
AAACAAAAAAAACTACTATTATTCAACAGTAGTTTCTTCATTTTCTAATTGTTGTGATCCTTCATTATTTTCATCAGTGTCTTCTTGTATTTCTTTTTCCACAACAGCACATGTTGCAACTAGCTGTGCATCTTTTAAATTAATTAATCTAACACCTTGAGTTGCTCTTTTTAATATAGAAACTTGTTCCAATGGTAATCTTATTAAAATTCCACTATCAGTTATAATCATAAGATCTTTATCATCTATTTTATCCACAGTTTTTACTGCAACTATTTTACCATTTTTATCGGTCATATTAAGAGCTTTTACACCTTTACTACCTCTGTGAGTAAGTCTATATTCCGAAATTTCAGTTTGTTTACCATACCCATTTTCAGTTACTATTAATACATAATCTTCAGGTTTAACAACCTCTCCACCTACTACTTTAGAAGTTTCTGGAATATTTATACCTTTTACTCCACTTGCTGTTCTACCCATAGATCTAACTTCATCCTCTTTAAATCTAACCATTCTACCATTATCAGAAGAAATAATAATTTCATCTTCACCAGTAGTTTTTCTAACAGAAATTAATTGATCATCATCTTTTAAAGTAATAGCTATTTTACCACCAGATCTAATTGAATCAAATTCTTCAATTGGTGTTCTCTTAGTTAGACCATTTCTAGTAAAGAATACTAAATATTTAACACTATTTTTTTCAACATCTTCTTCATTTGTAGAAATATTAACTAAAGAATTTATGTATTCACCTTTACTAAGTGATAATAAATTAATAATAGGTAATCCTTTAGATTGTCTAGAAAATTCAGGTATTTCGTAACCTTTAAGTCTATATACTCTACCAAAATTAGAGAAGAATAACATATAATCATGTGTTTTCATATTAATTAAATGCTCAACAAAATCTTCATCATTTGTTGCCATACCTTTAATACCTACACCACCACGATTTTGAGCTTTGTAAGTATCACTTTTAATACGTTTAATATAACCATTTTTAGTTAAATTAACCATTATATCATCAACAGGTATTAAAGATTCATCTTCTATATATTCAATAGCAGTCATATCAATATTAGTTCTTCTTTCATCAGCATATTTATCTTTTATTTCAAGCATTTCTTCTTTAATAACTTGTAAGATTTTTTCATCACTTGCTAAAATACCTTTTAAACGTTCAATTTCAACTAAAAGTGCTTGTAACTCATTCTCTATCTTATCTCTTTCTAAACCTGTTAAACGACGAAGTTTCATCTCTAAAATAGCTTGAGCTTGAGCTTCTGATAAATTAAATCTACTCATTAATTCTTTTGAAGCTTCTTCATCACTTTTAGAAGCACGTAATAATTTAACTATTTCATCAATATGATCAAGTGCAATTTTAAGTCCTTCTAATATATGAGCTCTTTTTTCAGCTTTATCAAGTTCAAATTGAGTTCTGCGTATAATAACTTCTTTTTGATAATCTACATATTTACTAATAATATCCTTTAATCCTAGTGTTTTAGGAACACCTTGATCAAGCATTAAGAAAATAATACCATAATTAGTTTGGAACGCAGTATGCTTATATAAATTATTTAAAACAACTTGAGGATTAGCATCTTTTTTTAATGTAATAGTAATTTTAACACCATTTTTTAAATCTGTATGATAGTCACTTATACCTTCAATTGTCTTATTATGAACAAGTTCTGCAACTTTATTTTTTAACTCTAATGTATTAACACCATAAGGAACTTCATCTACTATAATGTAGTGTCTTCCTTTTTCTTCCTCTATTCTTGCTTTACTTCTAATTGTTATACTTCCGCGACCTGTCTCATAAGCCTTTTTAATACCACTATTACCAAGAATTGTAGCACCTGTTGGAAAATCCGGTCCTTTTATATATTGCATTAATCCATCTAAATCAATATCGGGATTATCAATATAAGCAACACAACCATCTATAACTTCACCTAAATTATGTGGTGGAATATTAGTAGCCATACCAACAGCAATTCCCATTGTACCATTAACTAATATATTAGGAAATCTTGATGGTAACACCTCAGGTTCTTTTTCTGTTTCATCAAAGTTTGGTGCAAAATTAACTGTATTTTTATTAATATCCCTAAGAAGTTGTAATGATATTTTAGAAAGTCGTGATTCAGTATAACGCATTGCTGCAGCACCATATCCTTCAATATTACCAAAATTACCATCTCCATCAACTAACATATATCTATAAGAAAAATCTTGAGCCATTCTAACCATTGCTTCATAAATAGATGAATCACCATGTGGATGATATTTACCCATAACATCTCCAACAATTCTAGCACTCTTCTTATGTTGTTTATCAGGAGTATAACCAGATTCATACATTGAATATAAAATTCTTCTATGTACTGGTTTTAAACCATCTCTTAAATCAGGTAATGCACGAGATACAATAACACTCATTGAATATTCAAGAAAAGAATCTTTAACTTCTTTAACAATATTATTTTTTTCTAATCTATCCATATCCTAACCTCCTATATATCTAA
Source organism: Bacilli bacterium (assembly GCA_045638205.1). GTDB lineage: Bacteria > Bacillota_I > Bacilli_A > RF39 > UBA660 > UBA2730. Next base: position 12,251 of record JAZUAY010000141.1, on the reverse strand, counting down.
ATTCTCAACATAAACAGCATTTTCCTCAATAAACTCACGACGAGGAGCTACCTCATCACCCATAAGTTTTGAGAAAACTTCATCTGCTGCTACTATATCTTCAACTGTTATTTGCCTTAAAACACGTTTTTCAATATCCATTGTAGTTTCATTTAACTCTTCTGCATCCATCTCACCTAAACCTTTCATACGAGCTATATCATATTTAGTATTAGGATTTAATGTTGCTAAATATTCATCTCTTTCTTTTTCATCTAAAACATATTTTATAGTTTTTCCATGTTTTATTGAAAATAAAGGTGGTTGAGCCGCATATACATGACCTGCTTCTACAATTGGTCTAAAAAATCTATAAAATAATGTTAAAAGTAAAACTCTAATGTGAGAACCATCAACATCAGCATCAGTCATTATAATAATCTTATCATATCTAAGTTTATCTAAATTAAACTCTTCCCCTATACCTGTTCCAAATGCTGTTATAATAGTTCTAATTTCTTCATTAGATAGCGCTCTATCAAGTCTAGCTTTTTCCACATTAAGTATTTTACCACGTAAAGGAAGAATTGCTTGACGCATACTGTCACGTCCCTTTATAGCAGATCCGCCTGCAGAGTCACCCTCAACTAAGAATATTTCACATTCTCCTGGATCTTTACTCTTACAATCAGATAGTTTTCCATAAAAGTTTGTAACATCTAAATCACCTTTACGACGTGTTAATTCACGCGCTTTTTTAGCGGCAACTCTAGCACGTGAAGCTGTCATACTTTTTTCCACAATAGTTTTAGCTTGATCTGGATTTTCCATCAAAAATCTTTCAAAATCTTTACTAAATATTCTATCAGCAATAGCACGAACCTCACTATTACCTAATTTAGTTTTAGTTTGACCTTCAAATTGAGGATTAGGATGTTTAATTGAAATAATCATAGTAATACCTTCTTTAACATCATCACCTGTTAATGAAGTATCTTTGTCTTTCAAAAGACCTGAACTTTGTGCATATTTATTTAAAACCCTAGTTAAAGCACGTTTAACACCATCTTCATGAGTCCCTCCTTCAGGTGTAGTTATATTATTAACAAAAGAATAAATTGAAGAATTATAACTTTCATTATATTGAAGTGCTACTTCTAAAGAAATATCCTGTTCCTCTCCACTTATATCAATAATAGTTGAATGAATTGGACTTTTATTTTTATTAAGCATCTCTACATATTCTTTAATTCCACCCTCATAATAAAAACTATCTTTTTTATTAGTCTCTCTAACATCATAAAGAGTAATACGTAAACCTTTATTTAAAAATGCAAGTTCTCTTAAACGAGTTTTAAGAATTTCATAATCATATACAGTTGTATCAGTAAATATTTCAGGATCTGGTTTAAAAGTAACAGTAGTACCAGTTCTATCATCATCACATTCAGAAATAATTTTTAAAGAATCTTCTGGCTTTCCACCATTACTATACCTTTGAAAATAAACTTTACCATCTTTATAAACATTTACTTCAACCCAAAGAGATAAAGCATTAACAACGCTTGCACCTACACCATGTAATCCTCCAGCAACTTTATATCCACCGCCACCAAATTTACCACCAGCATGTAATACTGTATAAACTGTCTCAACAGTACTTTTACCAGTTTTAGGATGAACATCAACAGGAATACCTCTACCATCATCTTTAACAGTAATACTATTACCTTTATTTATTGTCACTTCTATATGAGAACAATATCCTGCCAAAGCTTCATCTATTGCATTATCAACAATTTCCCAAACCAAATGATGTAATCCTCTAGAACTAGTAGATCCAATATACATACCAGGTCTTTTTCTAACTGCTTCTAATCCTTCTAAAACTTGAATAGCAGATGAATCATATTCTTTTTCTATTTTTTCTTCCATTTTTATACCTACTTTCTTATAACATTTCCATTTTCCACTTTAAATATATAAGCATTATTCAAATATTTTTTTCTAATATTTTTTAAATCTGTTGTTGTAATAACACTTTGAATATCGGTATCAATAAATTCTAACAATCTATTTCTACGTTTAATATCTAACTCACTAAAAACATCATCAAATAATAATACTGGCTTAATACCTAATATATCTTCAAATAAACTTATTTCAGCTAACTTATAACAAATAATAGCAATTCTTTGTTGACCTTGACTTCCATAAAGTTTTAAATCTTGATTATTAATTAAAAAGGAAAAATCATCACGATGCGGTCCAAATAAAGTCATACCATAGTTTTTCTCTTTAAATTTATTACTATTATAAGCTTTTTTTAAAGCATCCCTAATATCATCACTTTCAAATGATTTAATAGTAATATTAGGAACATATTTTATAGATAATCCTTTTAAATCTGTTATTTTATAATGAACACTATCAATATTTTTATTAATTAAAGAAATATATTCATATCTATTTTTATAAATAACAATTGCTTTTTCAATAAGTTTATCAGTAATAATATCTAGATATTTTTCATCCGCAAGACTATTTGTGAACATAATCTTTAAATATTCATTTCTAGTTTTTAACAATTTATTATATTCATTTAAAGTATTCAAATAGATTTTTGATAATTGACTTAGCTGTATGTTTAAAACATTTCTCCTGATACTAGGTGAACTCTTAATAATTTCTAAATCATCTGGTGTAAATGAAATAATATTTAAATTAGATATATATTGAGCTACTTTTTTCACTGAATTTTTATTGATAAATAAATTCTTACTACCAGATTCTATTTCAATAGATAAATTCTTAATAAGTTTCTTAGCTTTTATCTTTCCAACAATAATTGCCTTCTTTTTATTAAATTTAACAACATCTTCATCTTTTCCTAATCTATGTGATTTAGTTAAAGCAAGAAGTACTATCGCTTCTAATACATTAGTCTTTCCCTGACCATTGTTTCCAATAAAAATATTCATCTTTTTATTAAATTTAATATCTAACTTATCATAATTTCTAAAATTTAAAAGTTTTAATTTACTAATTTCCATTTTTAACCTAAATTAAGCTCATTTAACCACATCTCCCCTAGATCAGTATTCCTATACATACAAACCTATTATATCATAAAACGACTACTTATGCACGTTTTTTAATAAATTAATTAAAAAAATTCTTTGAAATTTTTTCCAAAGAATTCTTATATTTTTTCTTTATGACTTTCTAATAAATAACTAAGTCTAATAGAACGTAAAATTTGATTTTGCAATGCTCTATAAGAAAGTGGTACATTAAGTGTTTTTTCATTATAAAAAGTAATTTTACTAGTATTATATTTTTCTTTCCTATAATATTTAATTTTATTAACAGCAATCCAAATACAATCAGTACCTTCAGGAGATGTTGTAGGAAAAAAAACTAAATTATTTTTTTCTTCTACAATAATTGGTATTTTATAGTTATATCCTAATAAATCTTGACTACCTTCCTTTCTACCAAGATAACTACTACCAAAATACTTACAACTATGATCTAAAATATCAAAAGATGAATAATTAATTATATAGTCTTTATCTTCCTCCATAATTTTACATTGATTTTCCCTAATAGGTATAATAGCAAGTGTACCTTGATTAATTTCATAATTAATCATAATATTTCCCCCTTTTTATTCAATGAAAACGAATTCTAATTTATGCGTTTTCAAGAATTAATTATAGCACATCTATATGTCAAATTTTGTTGAATTTTGTCTAATCTATAAAAAAACTAAGATATTATTTATCTTAGTATGTTCTAATAGGTAAAACAAGTTGAGTCAAACTTTCCTCTTCGCTTGATTTTAAAACAATAGGTTTTACTTCACCAACATAATTAATATCCACAGTTTTTGTGGAAAAAGCTTTTAATGCTTCCATCATATAAGTAGCACTAAATGATATTTTTATATCATCATCAATACTTTTAGTAATATTCATTTTTTCTTCAACTCTACCAATTTCAGTAGATGATGATTTCAAAATCAAAGTATTACCTTCAGTTTCTAAAGTAACAATATTTTTTTCTTTATCACTAGTTAAAATACTAGCTCTATCAATAACACTGTAAAATTCAGATAAATCAGCATGAATAGTCATATAAGAATTTTCAGGTAATAAATTTGTAGTATTAGGATAAGTACCACTAATTAAACGAGTTTGAAAAGAAACATTTTTATATTTAAATAAAACTTTACTATTAAATATATGAAGTTCAACTAAATCCTTATCACTATCATCAATAATTCTAATAAATTCTAATATATTGTGACTAGGTATCACAATATTATAAGATTCCTGACTAGCTTCATCTAAAGTAATAACTTTACGAGCAAGTCTATAACTATCAGTAGAATTACATTCTAATATATTACCCGCAATATTAAAATTTATACCAGTTAATATTGGTTTCGTTTCTTCATGACTAGTAGCAAAAGCAGTTTGATTAACTAAATCTTTAAACATTCTATTACTAACAGTTATTTTCTTTTTGCTTTCATCTAAACTAATACTAGGATATTCATTTTCACTAATTCCATTTAAATTAAATTCACTATTTTTATTATCAGTATAAATAAGTATTTTCATATCATCAATTACTTCAATATTAATATACTTATCAGGTAGCTTTCTAACAATATCTAAAATATACTTACCTTGAATAATAACACTACCCTCTTCTAATACTTTAAAATCATCATCATTATCACTACTAACAACTACTTGAATAGTAATATCATTATCACTAGCAGTTAAAATAAGTTTATTTCTCTTAAGTTCAAATTTTATTCCTGCTAAAACAGGTATTAAATTTTTAGTAGATATAGCTTTACTAACTTTATTAAGTCCTTCCAATAATAAATCTCTTTTAATTGTTAATTTCATAATTCATTCCTTCTTTCTTTTAATTTTATTATTATAAATATTTTTATTATTATTAATGTAGAAACTGTTTAAAACTTTATAATTTCCTTTAAACAAGCCAAATTTTATAAACATTTTCTGTGGAAAAATTGTGAATTACTAAAAGTTTTCCTCATCTTTTAATATCATTAGTCAATTTTTCAATAATTTTTTCTAAATCTTTATTAACTTTTATTTCATTTTCAATTTTTTCAACTGAATGCATTACAGTAGAATGATCTTTACCCCCAAATTCTGTTCCTATTTTAGGAAAAGATTCATTTGTAAGAGTTCTACACAAATACATTGCTATTTGTCTAGGAAAAGCTATATTAGCACTTCTTTTTTTACTCCTAATATCTTCAACTGTTATTTGAAAACATTCAGCAACAACTTTTTGAATTCTATGAACATCATTTTTTTCACTAATACCTTTACTAATAAAGTCTTTCAAAGCATCAATCGCTAAATTAAGAGTTATTTGTGATCCACCCATAATAGCAGAATAAGCAACAAGTCTAGTAATAGAACCTTCAAGTTGTCTAACATCACTTTCAACATTAGAAGCAATATATTCAACAACATCATCAGGAATTTCTTTTTCAAAGTTACCTGATATAATTTTTCTTTTTAAAATTTCTTTTCTAAGATTAAAATCAGGTGGAAAAACATTAACTGTTAATCCCCAACGAAATCTGGTTGTTAATCGCTCTTCCATTAATTTTAAATCATCAACTGACCTATCAGATGAAATAATAATTTGTTTTGCATCATCATATAAGGTATTAAAAGTATGAAAGAATTCTTTTTGTGTTTGTGTTGCCCTACCTAGAAATTGTATATCATCAATCATTAATACGTCAACATTTCTATATTTATTTTTAAAGAAATCAACGTAATTAAAATTAGTACCAGTATTATCTTTCCTATTAGTTTCAATAAAATCATTAATAAATTGATCACTTGTAACATACAAGACACGTTTTTGAGTATTATTAACAATATAATTACCAATTGCATGCATCAAATGAGTTTTACCAAGGCCACTATTTCCATATATAAATAAAGGATTATACATTTTACCAGGATTTTCAGCAACAGAAAGTGCCGCAGCATGAGCAAATTTATTACTATTACCAACTATAAAATTTTCAAAATTATATTTCTCATTCAAATTACTATGTACTTTATTATTAGGTACACCTAAAGGAATATCTTCTACCTTTTGTTTTTCTTCCGCTTCATTTGCTTTTATTTCATCTTCTAATAAAAATTCTATATCAAAATTAGTACCAGTTATATTATTAAGAATTTCCATAATCATATCATAATAATGATTATTAAGATGTTTTTTATGAACAGCCATAGGAACAATAATAATAGCCTTACCATCCTTTAAACTATATAATTTTGTATCTTTAAACCAAGTATCATAAGGAAGAGAAGATAATTCATCTTTAATTTGATTTAAGAAATTGGTCCAAAGGACCTCATTATTCAAACTAATCATCTCCTCTCAAGAAAAAAAATTTATACTTTCTATAATAAAACAAAAATGAAAAAAAGAAAACAAAAAAATAACATTTTTTTTAATCCACAAATAATCCCCAACTTTTTCCACATTTAAAACATATATAAAATAAAGTAAAATTCTATCTTTCCACATTTTCCACAAATTTTAAATTAACATAGTGCAAAATTTTATAAACAAGTATGTTAATTATGTGGAAAAAATAAAAAAGTTAAAAGAAAATTACTAAATTAATTGACAAACAAAAGCATTTTTTATTATAATAAGGTAGATTTATTGACTGGAGGTGTAATTTATGAAAAGAACTTATCAACCAAATAATCATAAAAAAGCAAAAAAACTAGGTTTTAGAGCACGTATGAAAACAAATATATTAAATCGTCGTCGTCGTAAAGGACGTAAAAGACTTAGTAAATAAACCACATGTTTATAGGACAGTGGTTTTTTAAGTTTAAACTCTAGAGGTGAGTTATGAAAAAAAAGTTTATTGTAAAAAATAGTAGAGATTTTAATAAAATAATAAAAACTGCACCAAGTATTCAGAATAATTATTTTGTTGCATATTATTTACCTAATAATTTAGAATATGATAGATTTGGAATTAGTGTAGGTAAAAAGATAGGAAAAGCAGTAATTAGAAACAAATATAAAAGAAGAATAAGAAATATTATAGATATTTATAGAAAAGACTACAATAATTGTTATGATTATATTATAATATTAAGAGTAAGAGCCTTAAAATTATCATTTAAAGAAATGCAAAAAGAGCTTTTAACACTACTAATAAAAGGAGCTAAAGATGAAAAAAAAGACTAATAAATTATTATTGATATTATTAATTTGTTGTTTATTATTAACAGGATGTACAAAAACATTAACAGATAAAAACAAAAAAGCCGTAAAAAGTGAAGCAACAGGACAAAATTTAACATCAAATATATTATGTCAGCCAACAGATAAGAAAACAATTGAATTATATGAAAAAAACAAAGTAAACATAGAAAAGTTACCAAAATGTAAAGATTTTAAAATAAATGGAAGTAAATATGAAGGTTTATGGACATCATTTTTAGTAAAACCACTAGCATTTATAATTTTGAAATTAGGTACACTTACAGGAAATTATGCCATTGCTTTAATACTTATAACACTAATCATAAGATTATTATTATATCCATTTACTAAAAAAACAGCCATGCAATCTGAATTAATGAAAAAAGCTCAACCAGAAATAAAAAGAGTTCAAAAAAAGTATGAAAATAAAAAAGATGAAGATGCAATGATGAAACAAAGTCAAGAAATGATGATGATATATAAAAAATATAACATTTCCCCTGCATCAGGATGTTTATTTTCATTTATACAACTACCTTTATTTATAGCTTTTTATGAAGCAGTACAACGTTTCCCTGCAATATTTGAAGATTCCTTTTTAGGTATCCAGTTAGGAACAACTCCTAGTGTAGGATTTACAACAGGGACATTTTATATGTATATAATATTAATGATTTTAATAGCATTAACAACATTCTATTCCTTCAAGATGAACTCATCTGGCCAACAGTTAGATCCAGCTATGCAAAAGATGCCTATATATATGAGTGCTATGATTATAATAACAGCATTATTTATGCCATCAGCACTATGTATTTATTGGTTCTTTAATAACTTATGTACAATAGCACAAAATTATTTAGTTAAAAAACATCTTGAAAAATAATTAGATTTATTATATTATATATAGATAAGGAATGAGGTGTAGTATGGAAAAACATATATTTACAAATGAAACAAAAATGGGAGCAATTAATGAAGCAAAAAAAACATTAGTTGAAACAGAAAATAATTTAATAATAAAAGAAGTAGAAAAAACAGATGATAGTATAACAATTGAAGTAATAGAAAAAAGAGAAATATTAGATTTAATAAAGGAATTTATAAAAGAATTACTAACAAAAATGGGTTATAGTTCAGTAAATATTGAGATAAAAAACAAAGATATTACACCTGTATTTACAATATATTCTGATAATGATGCCTTATTAATTGGAAGAAATGGTAAAAATTTAAGAAGTTTACAAACAATAACAACAGTATATTTAAAAAAAGTAATAGATATGCCATTTAAATTTGTAATAAATATAAATAATTATCAAGAAAAAAGACAAAAGAATTTAGAACATCTAGCATATAATATAGCAAAAGAAGTAGCAGAATCTAAAGTTGAAGCTAAACTAGATAGAATGAATTCATATGAAAGAAGAATTATACATAATGCTTTAACAAGAAATAATAAAGTTTATACTGAAAGCGAAGGCGTTGAGCCAAATAGATATGTAGTAATAAAACCAAAAGAAAGCTAAAAGGACTTCAAAAAAAGAAGTTCTTTTCTTATGTTTATAATATTTTTCTATTCAATATTAAAAAAATGTGATATAATATGTAGGAATGAAAAAGGAGCGTGACTTGAATGAATGATACAATTGCCGCTATATCAACTGCATTAGGAGTAGGAGCTATTTCAATTGTAAGACTATCAGGACCTGATGCCATAAAAATAGCAAATAAGATATTTAAAGGAGTTGATTTAACTAAAGTCAAATCTCACACTATACATTATGGTCATATAATAAATGATAAAGAAATAATAGATGAAGTATTAGTATCAGTATTTAAAAATGGTAAAACTTACACTAAAGAAGATATAGTAGAAATCAATTGTCATGGTGGAATAAATACAACTAATAAAGTATTAGAACTGGCACTTATAAATGGAGCAAGATTAGCAGCCAAAGGAGAATTTACCAAAAGAGCTTTCTTAAATGGTAGAATAGACCTAACACAAAGTGAAGCTGTAATGGATTTAATTAATAGTGAATCTGACACCGAAAGAAAATTAGCAATTAATAATACTTCAGGAAACCTATCAAAATTAATAAAAGAATACAGAAAAAAATTAATGGATTTAATATCACATATTGAAGTTAATATAGATTATCCTGAATATTATGATATAGAAATTGTTGATGATAAAATTCTAAAAAGTGAATTAAAAAAACAAATAAAAGAATTAAAAGAGTTAATAAAAGACTCAGTTGATAAAAAAATAATAAAAACTGGAATCAAAACAATTATAGTTGGAAGACCAAATGTAGGAAAAAGTAGTATTTTAAATAATATGTTAGAATATGATAAGGCAATTGTAACAGATATAGAAGGAACAACAAGAGACATAGTAGAAGGAGAAATATATATAGATGGTATAAACTTAAATATAATTGATACGGCAGGAATCAGAAAAACAGATAATGTTGTAGAACGTATTGGAGTTGAAAAATCTATTTCTTTAATAAATGAAGCAGATTTAATATTAGTTGTTTTAAATGGTAATGAGAAGTTAACAAGTGAAGATAAAGAATTAATAGAAAAAACAAAAGATAAACCTAGTATTATTGTAATAAATAAAAGTGATTTAAAAGAAAATTTAAAATTAGATATTAAAAATAGAAATATAGTAAAAACAGATACAATAAGTTTAAATGGTACAAAAGCCTTAAAAGAAAAAATTAAAGAAATGTTTAACTTAGATGAAATAAAGCAGATAGACTATACATATCTAACAAATTCTAGACAAATAGCACTAGCACGTTTAGCATTACAAGATTTAGAAAGAGCAGAAGAAAGTGTTAAAGAAAATATACCTTTAGATATGATAGAAATTGAAATCAAAGAAGCTTTTGACAAATTAGGAGAAATAATTGGAAAAATGTATAGTGAAGAGATATTAGATAATTTATTTGAAAACTTCTGTGTAGGAAAGTAGGTGACAAAATGAAATATGATATTATTGTTGTAGGAGGAGGTCATGCAGGGTGTGAAGCATCTCTTGCAGCATCTCGTCTAGGACAAAAAGTACTTTTAGTAACAGGAAATATAAAAAATATTGCTGATATGCCATGTAATCCATCAATTGGAGGTCCAGCCAAAGGAATAATAGTAAGAGAAATAGATGCCTTAGGTGGTGAAATGGGTAAAAATGCTGATAAAGCCGCAATTCAGATGAAATTATTAAACACCAAAAAAGGTCCAGCAGTAAGAGCATTGCGTGCACAAGCAGATAAAGTAATTTATCCTAAAGAAATGTTAAAAACACTAAAGAAAACAAAGAACTTAGAAATAAAAGAAAGCATAGTAGAACATTTAAAAGTAGAAAACAAAAAAATTAAAGGCATTATTTTAGAAGATGGAAAAGAGATATTAGCAGATGCTATAATACTTACAACAGGAACATATTTAAAAGGACAAATATTAGTAGGAAGCAAAAAAACATCAAGTGGACCTCATGGAGAAAAACCTAGTCTTTATTTATCAGATGATTTAAGAAAATTAGGATTTAAGATTTTAAGACTAAAAACAGGAACACCACAAAGAATTGATAAAACAACAATTGATTATAGTAAAACTAAATTAGAAACCGGAGACAATAAATGCCTAACATTTTCATTTGATAATAAGGCATATTATGACTACAAAAATCAAACACCATGTCATTTGATATATACTACAGTTGAAACTCATAAAATAATTGAAGAAAATTTAGAAAAATCAAGTATGTATGGAGGTTATGCCGAAGGAGTAGGACCAAGATATTGTCCATCAATAGAAGATAAAGTTGTAAGATTTAGAGATAAAGAAAGACATCAATTATTTTTAGAACCAGAAAGTAATGATATAAATAGTAAAGAATATGCTAATACAATATATATTCAAGGTTTTTCAACCTCAATGCCATATGATGTTCAAAAGAAAATGGTTCACTCACTTCCAGGTCTTGAAAATGCAAAAATATTAAAATATGCCTATGCCATAGAATATGATGCCATAGATTCAAGAGACTTAAAACAAAGTTTAGAATCAAAATTAGTAGAAAACTTATATATGGCAGGACAAATCAATGGAACTAGTGGTTATGAAGAAGCAGCAGGACAAGGATTAATCGCTGGAATAAATGCTTCATTAAAATTAAAAAAGAAAGATCCATTGATATTAAAAAGAAATGAAGCATATATTGGTGTTTTAATAGACGATTTAGTAACTAAAGGAGTAAAAGATCCATATAGAATGTTAACATCACGTGCTGAATATCGCTTATTATTAAGAAATGATAATGCTGATATAAGATTAAGAAAATATGGATATGATATAGGATTAGTAAAAGAAAAAGATTATCAAAAACTAAAAGAAAAGCTAGAAAATATAGAAAAATTAACAAAACTACTAAAAGAAAATAAAATAACACCAAAAAAAGAAACTAATGAATATTTAAAAACTATCCCTACTCCCCTACTAAAAGATGGAATAACTCTATATGATTTTCTAAAAAGACCTGAAATAAAATTAGATCATATTAGTCATTTTACAGAAATAAATTATGATAAAGAAGTAACAGAACAAGTTGAAATAAACATAAAGTATGAAGGTTATATAAGAAAAGCTAATGAAATGGCAGAAAAGATGCTATCATTAGAAAATAAATTAATTCCAGATGGTATAGATTACAAAAAGATACCAAATCTAGCAAGTGAAGCTAGAGAAAAACTAATAAAAATATCCCCTACTACCCTAGCTCAAGCATCACGAATAAGTGGAGTAAATCCATCAGATATATCAATATTAATGGTATATTTAAAAAGGAATGATATAAATGACTGAAAAAGAATTTATTGAAGAATTAAAAAAAATTGGTATCTACCCTACTGAAAAACAATTAGAAAAGTTAGAAAAATATTACAAATTAT
>JAZUAY010000140.1:0-3261 GCA_045638205.1 Bacilli bacterium | reverse complement strand
ATCATCAGTTATATTAGCAAAAAGTGCTGTTTTAACATATTCATATTTTATAGTAAAAGGTTTTATTTTTCTAGAATATAATAAATCTTCTAATATTTCTAGTGTTTTCATACATTCATTATAATTTCCAAATTTTCTATGATATAGTGCTAGACCAAATTTTACTTTATCATCATCATAATATGATGATTCTAATAATTCAGCAGTTATACTTGCTCTATCAAGTTTACCTTTTTGATTATAAAATTTTAAATCATTCAAAAGTTGTTCTTTGTCTAACATAAAAAATCTCTCCCCATTAAAATTATATTATAAGAAAAAAAGATTTTCAACTTAAATTTATTTTATAGTTATGTTTTTTTTACTTATGAATTATTGCTATGTTTTAACATACTTGATATAATATTAAACGTACTAGTTAACCTACACATCCTAGTATAAAAAAGGGAAGGAGAATAATATGAATATATTATATGGATTTATTAATATACTAGTAACTTTTAGTTTAGTAGTATTAATTGAAAAATTATTTAAAAAAGAAGGCTTATATGTATGGCTTAGTATTGCAACAATACTTGCCAATATAACTGTATGTAAAATGATAGATGTGTTTAGTTTTACTACCAGTTTAGGAAATGTATTATTTGCATCTATTTTTTTAGCAACAGATATAATGTCAGAAAAATATAGTAAGGAAGATGCTAAAAAAGGTGTTTATATAAGTATTTTTAGTGGAATAACTTACATTATTATTACTCAATTAACACTTTTATTTATTCCAAGTAGTGATGATATTGTGAATCAGGCAATGAAAAGTTTATTTAGTATAAGTATTAGAACAATACTTGCAAGTATGCTTATGTTTTTTATTAGTAATATGATGGATATTTATATTTATAATAAATTAAAAGATAAATATCCTGACAAATTATGGTTTAGAAATAATATATCAACAATTCTTTGTAATGGTATAGAAAATTATTTCTTTAATACTCTTGCATTCATTGGAATATTTCCAATGTCAGTAATATTTTCTATTGCAACAACTACAACTATAATAGAAATAGTTATTGCAATATGTGATACACCATTTTTATATTTATCAAAAAAATTAAATTAACAAAAAACCGTTGTAAATCAACGGTTTTATTTTTATATATGGGGCGTAGTAAGGGGATCGAACCCTTGCATACTGGTGCCACAAACCAGCGTGTTAACCACTTCACCAACTACGCCATTTGAAAAGTACATAATAAATTCTACCACTAATTTAGATTTTTAGCAAGTATTTTTAATTATTATATACTATTTCTTGCCTCTGTCACAAAACTATCCTAGTTCGTTTTTACTATATCCATATAGCCTTTTAATAATCTTTGAACTGTACTAGTTGAAATATTAGTTTTTGCTGTTATATCTTTTATACTATTACAATTAGGTAATACTTTTAATATTTCATATAATTATAATATTATATTATTTCTTTGTTCATTCATACCTTTTCCCTTACCTTTTTTTATTTATTATAAAAATTAATCCTTTTTTCTATTTTTTCTTTACCAAGTATTTTTAAAATGTTATATAAGTTTGGTGTAGTTGTTCTTCCAGTAATTGCATGTCTAATTTCTTCACAAATATCTCCAATATGTCCTTTGTATTTATCAGGACTATTTTTATATTCTTTAACACTTGTTGCATAATTATTTTTACTAGCTAAATCTTGTATCTTTTTGTACCACGTATCATTATCATCATTAACATCATAAATATCTATATATTTTAATAAAATATCCTTATCTTTTTTTTCTATATAGTTATAAATATCATCTTTATAAAATAATTCTTCAAACATATAGCTAGATTCTTTTTTGATATCTTTAAATGTTGCAATATCTTTTCTTGGTCTTTTACCATTTCTTTCTATATCTAAAAATTCTATCATAATCTCTTTATTATCAACTATTATGTTATAAAAATCTTTATCATATTTTTTGTAATATGCTAATGCATTATTATAAATTTTTTCAGCACTTAATCTTGAAAAATAAGTTCTACAGATATTATTTAATTTTTCAGTATCAAAAAGTGTTCCCCCTGTTGGCATCTTTTTAAATGAGAAATTAAAGTCTAAATAACTTTTATCAGTATTTTGTAAATACCATTCTTCAAAATTAGTGTTAATTATTGTTGATAAAAATAATTTTACAGCATCTGCTGGAATTCCCTCTTTTTCATAATATTCAACTGAAAATTCTGGGTCTTTTCTTTTACTAAGTTTTCTCACCTTTCCATCTTCTTTTTTGGTAAGTGGTGCATAGTGTGCATATTTTGGTGTTTTAAATCCTAGCATTTGACATAATTGTAAATGTTTAGGAAAACTTGGTACCCATTCATCACCTCTAATTACACATGTCGTTTTCATTAAATGATCATCAATAACATGTGCAAAATGATATGTTGGAAGTTTATCTTTTTTCATTATTACTTCATCAATTATATTTTCTGGTAAGGTAATATCGCCTTTAATTAAATCATGTAAAACAACAGTGTTTGAGATAACTCCAGGAGACTTTATACGAATAACATACTCGTCATTATTTTCAAGATGCTTCTTGATCTCTTCTAAACTTAAATCTCTATCAACAGCATAAACTCCATATACACCAATAGCTTCTTTTCTTAATTCCTGGCCACTTCTTATTTCATCAAGTTCATCTTTACTCATAAAACAGGGATATGCAAGACCTTTAATAATTAGATCTTTAATATAAACCTGATATATTTCTTTTCTTTTACTTTGTACATAAGGACCATATTCTCCACCTGCAAAGGCACCCTCATCTGGTGTAATTTCAAACACCTCAAGTGAAGATTTTATTAAATCTTCTGCTTTTTCTACAAATCTTTCTCTATCAGTATCTTCAACTCTTAAATAAAAAACACCATTACTTTGTTTTGCAAAAACATAATCTAAAAAGGCACTTTCTAAACCACCTATGTGCATAAATCCTGTTGGAGATGGCGCAAATCTAGTTACTTTGGCACCTTCACCTAAATTTCTTTCAGGATATTTTGCTTCTACTTCCTCTACTGTTATTTTTACATCAGGTAAAAGTAAATTAGCAAGTTCTAGTCTTTCTTTTTCATTCATGTTAGTCACTCCCTCATAAATCAATATAATTATAGCCTAAAACCTTATTTTTTACAAGTATAACTTTAATTTTAAAATAAATATTATTTTTTTAATACAAACTATTGATT
>JAZUAY010000139.1:0-6506 GCA_045638205.1 Bacilli bacterium | reverse complement strand
ATTTGACCAAAAATATTTTATTAAAAATTTTATTTTAATTTAATTAAAAGTGTGATAAAATCATATTATAAAGGTACTTTCGGAAAGTAACGTACTTTGAGAATTTGATTTTATTATATATCAACAAAAAATGTGTTTTATAGCAAATACATTTTATTTTTTATATAATACACTTGTATGTAAAATAGTTTTGCGTTAGTATAGTTATTGGAACGTTTGATAAAGAAGTGTTACCTCTCATGAAGGGTGGGATGTTTGTGAAAAAGGACATGTAGATATTTGCAGAAATCATAATCATCATTTTATTTTGCCTTCTATTGTTTGTAGCATTATGTAAGTAGCATCAGGGGGATTTCGGTAGAAAAAAACACTCACATCATGTGAGTGCATTCAATAGAAATATTGAGGTAGCGCTTGAAGAACAACTTTCAAGCGTTCCTTTTTTTATTTTATGTAAGTTTTACTTACAATATTAATTTATCATAAATAATTTATTTTTTCAAGTGTTATTCTGTAAATTTAGGATTAAGTTCTAATGTTATCTCTGTACCTTTAGTAACAGGTACATCAACAATATTCTGACTTGTAACATAACCTTTACCATTAAGTTTAACATTCATCCCTAAAAGATTAAATAAATTAACTGCATCTTTACTAGAGTAACCTGTAACATTAGGAATCATGATATTACTATCATTTGTAAGTAAGAAAACTTTATCTTTATTAGTAACAGTAATACCTGATTTAGGATATTGTTTAATTATCTTATCACCATTACCGATAACAACTTGATTAGTAATACCTTTATTATTTAAAGTGTTTTTTACAGTATCAGTATTTTTATTAATAAAAGTTTTTAATTTATATTTTACAACACTCTCACTAGGTGTTTGAGCCTCTGTTACACTTTCACCATAATATTTAGCAATATTAGTAACAACATCTTTTACAGCATTTGAAATAGGTTTTTGACTACCTCCAGCAGGTCTCTTAACTGATGCATAAATAATTATCTCAGGATTACTTTTAGGATAAATTCCAGAAAAACTTGATATGATATCAGCTTCCCCACTCATATATCCACCACCATTTGTATTAGCAATTTGAGCAGTACCTGTTTTACCAATAAGTTCTCCACTTGGTATTCTATATCCACTACCGGTATTTCCAATCCCATTAACACAGTCATCCATTAATTGCATCATTTTATTAACCGTATCTGTACTTGCAACTTGTTCTCCTTCTTTTTTCTTACCTTTAAAAATAACTTCATTACTAGTAGGATCAACTATTTTGGAAACAATATAAGGTTTCATAACAACACCATTATTAGTAAGAGGGCTCATTGCCTCAACATTTTGCATAGGAGTTGTTGTAATACCTTGACCAAATCCTGCGTTATACACCTCAGTTTCATATTTAAAACCTAAATACCCTGGAGATTCATTAGGTAAAGTAATCCCTGTTTTTCTACCAAACCCAAGTTTTTTAAAATAAGTTCTAAGCATTGCTGCATTCATATGTCTATTAATTAAATTAATAACTCCAACATTACTAGATAAAGCATAACCTCTATCAAAACTAATAGTACCCCAACCATTTCTATTCCAATCTCCTATTTCAGTACCATCACTTGTTTTATAAACACCAGAGTTATATGTTTCTGCTCCATTATAAACACCATTTTCCATAGCTGCCATATAAGTAAAAGTCTTCATTGTACTACCAGGTTCATAAGGTTCAGATATATTAAGATCTAAATATCTTTCAATATTTTCTCTTGTATTAGGATCAAATGTAGGGTTAGAACTCATACCAATTATTTTACCAGTTTTAGCATCCATAATAGTCATAACAAACCATTCGTAACCAAACTCATTCTTAGCATTTTCTAAAGCTTGATCAATAAAGAATTGTACATTACTATCTATTGTTAAATAAATATCTTTACCTTGAACGGCTTCTTTTCTATATTCTTTAGTACCAGATATTTTATAACCTTTTAAATCTTTTTGATAAGTAACATAACCATCCTCACCCTTTAAAAGGTTATCATAATAAAGCTCTAATCCCATTTTACCTTTTATAGCTTCACTATCCCCATCATTTAATGCATAACCTAAAGTATAAGACATAAACCTACCTTTAGGATAATACCTTTTATAACTTTCTAAAAAATCAATCCCAGGTAAATCTAATTTTTCTATTTGCATTTTTTGAATATCAGTTAAATTTTTACCATATTTACCAAATTCAGTTTGATAAACGTTTTCTTTATTTAAATACTTTAAAACTTCTTCTTTTTCACAACCTAAAATTGGTGCTAAAAGTTCCGCTGTTTTATCCTTATCAACAACATGTTGTGGTTTATTTTTATTAGTAGTTCTTTTAGGTGATAAATATGCAATTAATTTATAAGCAGAAACATTTTGCGCTAAAATATCATTATTAGCACTATAAATATTCCCACGTTTTGCAGTAATAGTAGAAGTCTTACTGGTTCTTTTACTAGCGAGTTCTTTTAAATTTGTATTATCAATTTCCTTACTTGTTGAAAGTTCTACTACTCTAAAAATAATTATACCAAACAAAAAAAGAGAAAAAATAATTACAAAAACATTATATTTTACATTATTAATTCTCTTTTTCTTTTTCATTATCATCACCTATTTATCTTGAACAACTTTTATATTAGCATTATTATAACTCAATCCTTCTTCTCTTGCAACTTCTTGAATTTTAGTAAGACTTGCAAGTTCATCAATAGTCATAGCAAGACTATCATTATTTTTTTGTTGTTTATCAATTTCTTGTTTCTTTTGTTCAACTTCATAATTAAGTCTAGAAAGTGTAGCTTGAGAAAAAACTATAGAAAATGGCGTAATAATCACACTAACAACAAAAGTTATGACAAACATTAATTTTTCAAATTTTGATAAATCTTTAGTTTTTTTAACTTTTCTTCTTTTCATTAATATCAACCCTTTCCTATTTTATTCTTTCTATAATTCTAAGTTTTGAACTTCTACTCCTTTTATTAGAATCTATTTCTTCTTGACTTGGTTTAATTGCTTTATTATAAACCAGTTTAAATTTTGGTAAATATTCATCTGGTATATTAGGCATACCTTTAACCATATAATCTATTTTAGTAATTTCTTTAAAAAATCTTTTAACTATTTTATCTTCTAGTGAATGAAAGGTTATAACTTCTACTCTACCACCAACTTTGACAAGACTACAAGCAGATTTGAGTGCTGGAACAATCACATCAAGTTCATGGTTAACCTCAATTCTAATCGCCTGAAATATAGTACGTGCCGGATGTGATTTTCTTCTTACTTTTTCTGGGACTGATGCTTTGATTATTTCTGCAAGTTCTAAAGTTGTAGTAATTGGTCTAGATTTAATAATATTTTTAGCAATAGATTTTGAGAATTTACTTTCACCATACTTATTAAAAATTGAAATAAGTTCCGCTTCACTATAGTTATTAACAACCATATATGCATCTAGTTTATTTGACTTATCCATACGCATATCAAGTCTTGCGTCTTTGTGATATGAAAAACCTCTTTCAGCCTCATCAAGTTGTGGACTAGAAACTCCTAAATCAAAGATAACGCCATCAACTTCACTAACACCAATTCTCTTAAGTTCACTTTCCATATTTTCAAAGTTACTTTTAATTATAGTGAAGTTAGTACCAAATTCACTTAAGAATTTAGTACTATAAATAATTGCTTCACTATCTTGGTCAAAGGCAAATAAATGCCCCTTTTTTATTCTTTTTAAGATGCTGCTAGAATGTCCCCCATAACCTAAAGTTGCATCAACAATAATACTATCATCTTTTAAGTTTAAATTATTAATAACTTCATCTTTTAAAACACTTATATGCATAATTCACCTCTAGATACTGGTATCAAACAACTCATCAGCTATATCAGACATACTCGTCTTTGTAGAATTATAGAAATCATCCCATGAAGATGAAGACCAAATCTCTAGTCTATCTCCAGTACCAACAACAACTGTTTCTTTATCAATTTTTGCATAATCAGTTAGTGTTGTTGGAAGTGTAACTCTTCCTTGTTTATCAAATTCTACCGTTGTAGCGCCTGATAGGAAAAATCGCATAAACGAACGGGCATCCTTTTTAGTGAATGGGATTTCTTTAAGTTTAGAAACAATACGTTCAAACTCTGAAGTAGAATAAACAAATAAACATTCTTCAATTCCTCTAGTAATAACGAACTTTTCACCAAGTTCTTCTCTAAACTTAGCAGGTATTATAAGACGTTTCTTGCTATCAATATTATGACGATACTCTCCCATCAACATAGGCATCCCCCACTTTTCACCACTATCATCCACTACTTAATTATATACTACTACAAATAAACAAATTAGTAAATAAAAATTAATGATTTTTTGTAAACTTTACAAAGAAAAAATCTTAGTTTACACCAAGATTTATTTCTGTTTTATATTATTTAGTTAAATTTTTAATCAAAAAAGTTGCATATAAAGGTATTGATTTTATTTTTGTATTAGGATTAAAACAAAAATCTTTTAAACTTATTCTAATCATATATTTAGGATTATATAAATCATTATATGTTCTTCTTCTCATAATATCACATCTTTATATTTGCACCCACTTTTTAATTTTTCAATAAAAAAAAGATGATTAATATCTATTATCATCTCCATTTTTTTCTTGATAATATTTTTTCTTTTGTTCAATCATAAATGATGAAATATTAGATTCTATTTCTGGTAATGCTCTTTTATCAATATTAGATAATGTAATAAATTCTTTTATTGTATCAATATGTACTCTACCCCAGAAAATACCACCTGATACTTGTAAATCATTAAATAAATCTGGAGTAACAGAACTTAATAAATAACCTACAATTATATTCTTTCTTGCAATTAAAATTCTTTTATTAGTTAATCCAACTACACATGATTGCCAAATGTTAAATATTGTATTGTTGTTTTGTGCAAAAAAGACATATTGTAAATGTTCATTGTTATTTAAATGCTTAATTAATATTTTAGCATGCTTATATCTTCTCCAACCTATTGTTAATGGATATTTTTTTCTAAATTCATCAACTAACTCGTAAATATTAGTATTCATATATAATACCTCCTATTCTTCACTTATTAGTTCAGCATTCTTAAACATTTCTGTTAAGTCTTCTATTGTTGTTTCTCCTTCTTTCTTATCAATTATTTCTCCACCTTTAACTATTAATATTAATGGTGTTCCAAATCCGTTTGAAAAATATTCATCTGATTTTTGTAATTTATTCATACCTTTTTCATCAAGTTCATCAGTATTTAAATAATTAACTTTAACATTATATTTATATACCATATATTCCATTATTGGTTTTTGTGTCTGACAATGTGAACATGTTGGTCTTCCGATATAAATTATAGAAGCTTCATCTGATTTTTTAAGTTTTAAATATTCATTAATATCAATATTAGTTAAATCTTTTTTCTCATCATCTTTAATATTAGCAGATTCACTTTGAGCATCTCCTGTTGTTAAACTTCCATTACTTTCTTCATATTTTCCTTTTTCTGAATTATTATTTACCATAAATATAACTCCAAAAAATACTACTAACAACACAACTAAAATTACAGCTTTTTGAACACTATTATCATTTTCTTTTGTTACTGTTTTAACTGTTTTATTTACCGCTGGTTTTTTCCTAGTAGTAGTCTTTCTTTGTGTTGTTTTAGCTTTTGTTTTCTTTTTGGCACCCTCTTTTTTAACTGCCATAAATATCGCTTCCTTTCTATATATACCTATTATATCATATTTTGTAAACTTTTGAAGTTTTTTTTATTAATTTTTAGACTTTTAGAATATATTATATAAATAATGCATACATTAAATAACACATAATTATTGACAAATATAGCATTATTTGATATATTAATTATGTAAAAAGCAATTGTTGTTGCTTGGGGTTCGTGGTTTCACGGACGTAAGAATTGGTTTATCCAATTCTTATTTTTTTTAAGGAAATAACTTTATTCCTTTGTTTTTATAGTTAGGATATCCAACTATTTTATCTTCAAATAATAAAAATGCTTTATCTTTTTTATTTCTTTTGACATATTTATGAATTGGATATGAAAATAAATCTGCAATTTCTAAACCTACATATGTAGAACTATATTCTTCATTCCATTTAGGATTAAAGAACACACCATTTATTTTTGACTTAAGTTCTTGCGCTTTTATCTTTTTAGTACCTGTATAATTTATAACTTTATTTATATGCTGTAACAATTTTTTATCTTCAACTTTACCTCTTGCTTCTAACATTATTATACCCTTTTTATTATTTTTTGTATCATAAATATATCTTTCCAATAAGAAATCAAATGCTACATTATAAACATTATGAGTATATCCACTTTTTAAATATTCATATAAATTAATACTTATTGAAATAATTTTACATTTAACA
>JAZUAY010000138.1:0-1788 GCA_045638205.1 Bacilli bacterium | reverse complement strand
TATTTCATTTTCAGTATTTTTTATTACAACTTCTTCAGTACCATCCTTAATATTTCTTGCATATACCCCATCATCTTTTTTGAATAATATTTTATTTAAGTTTGGGAATAAGTACTCATCGCTATTTAAATTATAATCCATTATATATTTAAAGTTCTTATCATATATTTTATTACCTAATTTAAAATTATTACCAAAGGGAGCAAAATCACCATATATTTCATTACTGTCTTCAAATAAAACTATTACTTTATCTTCTTCTATATTATATTTTAATAGTGTTGCTGCAGCATCTTCAGTATAATATAAATAAACGCTTACACCATCGTAATAGATGTTATTTAAAGTTTTACCTTTTAATTTATTACCTACTACTTTATACTGATTATTATTTCTTATAACTTTATATGCATATTTTTCTGCAATTTTGTCTTTTTCTAATTGTTCTTTTTTATCTTTTTCTTCTTTGGCATCTATAAAAACACTTACAATACCAAAAACAAGAATTAAAAGTGCTATAATGATAATTACATATTTTATTCTATTTTTCATATAAATTACCTCAAGATAATTATACTAAAAAAAACTCTATTTGTGTAGAGTTTTTTATTAATTTCCTAATGTAAGGGTATAGGGACTTGTTGTTGAACCGTTACCTGTATTTAATTTAACTGTTGATGCTATTGAGATTACTGGACGAAGTCCAAGGGAAGAACCAGAAGACGAATTGTCATACGAACTAGACAATCCACCACCGTAGGGATTACCGTAGATCATGCTGTAGACCCAGCTGCAGCTGTAGTTGTAGTGGTCGCTGGGGTTGTAGCTAGTGCTATAGGTACAACAACTAGTAGGGACATTAGCGCCGTCGCCGCTGGTGCAGTAGTTGTAGTAGCAGCTATTGTAACACGAAGAAATAAGGCCGACAAATGTACCATTGTCACTATCTACTATTGTACCATTTGTGTTTGCTGTTAATATACTACTTGAAGTATTTGTATAAGTGCCAGTTTTATAATTTGATCCATCTTTTGTAAAAGTACCAGATGTAATTGTTCCTTCACCTGCACTCATTGTCCAATATTGCTGCCCTGTATATAAATAATTTGATGTATTAGCGTTTGTTGTATCTAGTCCTGCTAAATATGCTTCTCCTGCACTTATTAGTCCTCTATTTAAAGTATATGAAGTTGAACACGATAGTGGATTTGTTGTATCTAGGGTATCTCCACAATAATTTGTATTTTCTAAATAACTACTATATGATGATAGATTACTATTATACCAATTATCTACTTCTGTTTTTGCTGTTGAGTCATATGCAGTTGAGTTATATGTATCATTATATATACTTGTTCCTATTTGAGTATCTGATCCTGTTGTAGTACTACATTCTCCATTACTTGGTGTTCCATTATATATCATTTTTATTCCACCAGTTTCTGTTGTTCTTATTATCTTCCAACAATATCCTCCAAAGTTTACATTATTATTTGTTGTACTTGCATTTCCATTATAATAATATATCGGATTTGTATCAGATGATGTTGATGATAATAATGTCATATTATTTTTTAATTGTGATCCAATATTTCCAGGTATTACATCTAACTGACTTGTATCACTTAAGTTTCCTATTGTCACTGTGATATTTGTTGTACCTTCATCTAATCCTTCTATCTCACATGTTACACTTCCTGCACATTCTTGTGGTATACTTGCAACAGTTGTGTTGCTACTATTCCATGTGATACTGGATATATTTCTAGCATCACTTGGAGTTACACT
>JAZUAY010000137.1:0-7213 GCA_045638205.1 Bacilli bacterium | reverse complement strand
CTATCTTCTCCTGTTGTGTTCTCATTATCTATTGGTGTATATGCAATTGGTGAAAATACTTTTTCATAATCAATAGTCTCCCCACTGGCTACAGCAGTTTCTGCTTCATACTTTTCTAAATAAAGTCTTACTTCATCATTAAGTAATGTTGACTCATTATCTTTTTCGGCTGTTACTTCATAACTTATTGGTTGAGATGTTGTCATAGAAGTTGATATTGTAAAATCAAAATATTCTCCATCTCCGTCCATCGCCTCACCTGATGCATCAGACATTGGTGTTGCATTTGCTATACTTATTTTATTTGAGCTTTCTGTATAACTCATTGTTATAGCACCTGCAATTATTTTATTTACTTTTGTTCCTGGTTTTGCATAACTAAATGTAGCATATGCTATACCTAAAACTATTATTAAAACTAATATATCTGAAATTATAAATATTATACTTCTTTTGGTTATCTTTTCATTCATTTTTCACACCTCGCTTTTATTTTATAAAAGTAGTATAACATAAAAATAAATAAATGTACACATTTTCTATATTTTAAAATTATTTTTTATTTATAAGCTAATATAGATATATGGTGGTGTGCATTTATGAATACTGAAATATTAATAAAAGTTAGAAAAGATAGTAATATTAAGCAAATTGATATATCTAAAATGTTAGGAATAAAACAAGGTACGTATTCTGATTATGAAAGAGGTAAAGCAGTTATTCCTTTAGATAGTTTAAACATTATTTCAAATAAATGCGATGCTAGTTTAGATTATTTAGTTGGTTTAACAAAATATAATGATAAAAATTTTAAACATATTGATTTAAATCATGAGGATATTGGAAAACAACTTAGATTAATTAGAAAAACCAATAATTTAACACAAAAAAGTCTAGCAGATAAACTTAATGTTGCTAGACCTAGAATAAGTGATTATGAAAATGGTAAACGATTAACTGTAATTGTACTAATAGATTATTCTAATTTCTTTGGCAAATCTATTGATTATTTATGTTGTAAAAAATAAAAAGAGTCTCTATATTGTTGGTGAGACTCCTGGTCCTATTGGTAATCCTATTAGATACCAACCAATAACTAATATTATCCATGTTGCTCCTATTATAAGGAAATATGGTGATATTAGTTTTACTGATTTATTTAATGTTATTGCTTTTTGTTTATTTTGATTAAATAAATTTAAATATCCTATATATATAACAAAGAATGATAAGAATGGTGTTACACCTTTTGTTATACTATCTGCTACCCTCATTACTATTTGTGCAAATTGTGGTGAGATATTGGCTTGCATAAATAATGGTACTACAACTGGTGAGAATATCTTCCACTTTGTTGAAAGAGATGTACAAAATATTCCAGCAAATGATATCATGGAAATTGTTACTAACATTAATGGAATTGATGTGAATTTCAAATATGAAAGTATTGTTGCTAAAAATGATGTTATTATTATATCTAAATTTGATAATTTCCAAATTGCTATAAACTGTGAATAGGCAAATATTAATACTATTATCATTCCTAAACCTTCAAATTTTTCTGATGTTTTTTCAATTATATATTTATCACTTTTAATACTTCTTGCTCCTAGACCATATGCAAATGATGTTATTACAAAAAACATTGCTACTAAAAATGTAAATGCTAAATGAAAATATGCATTTTCTCCAAATAATTGGTTAACATATATTTTTTCTTCCATATCTAAAAGTAGTCCAGATCCTGGTAAGTTTGGTATTAACATATATGCAAATAATCCTATTAGTAATATACCTGTAATAATTGCAAATCTTAATCCTCTTTTTTCATTTTTTTCTTTGGCTATTTTATTTTGTTCTGCTTCTTCTATATCTGTTATTTGTAATTCTGATGTTTTTAATGTAAGTCCTGTTGTTCTATCATGAAAATGATACTTTCCTATCTTTGGTGCTATTATTTTTTCTATTACTATAGTTCCTATAAGTGGGATTATTATACTTGATGCTATTATAAATATTATATTTGATGTTAAACTTACGTGTACAGTATTATCTATTAAATATGCTGCTTTCTCTGTATATGGAATTAAATTAACTTCACTCCATCCTACAAATATACTTACACTACTTGAAAATGCTACTCCACAAAAAGCTGTTATAATTCCAAGTAATGGATTTCTACCGTTTATTTCATAAATAATTGCTGCTAAAGGTATTAATATTGCATATCCTACATCGTTTATTAATGATGATATTGTACCTAAAAAAAGGATTATAAATGTTAAAGTACTTTTATTCATTTTTTTTATTTTTCTTTTTGATAAGCATTCAATAAAACCTGTTGATTCTGCAAGTGAAATACCTATTAACGATATTAATAACATACTTAATGGTGAAAATGCAACAAAATTCTTGGTGGCATTACTTATTATATTTTTTAATCCTTTATATGTCATTAAATTTTCTACTGTTATTAATTTAGGTGCTAAATCAAATGTTTTTTCATTAACACTATTATATGTAGCTTGTACTTGTAATTTTGAAAGTATTGCTGTTAATATTACTATAAATATTGATAAAAATACAAATACTGTTATTGGGTGTAAATAAAATTTTTTTAATCGTAACTTCTTTTTTTCTTGCATGCTATTTCACATCCTCTACTATTTTTTTTATTCTTTTATTAAAATCTATTCGTGGTAATAATATCTGATGATTACATGTTAAGCATTTTGCTTTTATATCTGCTCCTACTCTTACTACTTCCCATGTATTACCACCACAAGGGTGTTTTTTTTTCATTTCTACTTTTGTACCTAGTTTATAATTTAAATTATTTTTCATGATGTACCTCTATTTGTGGATATGGAATCTTTATTTTTTCTTTTTCAAATCTATCCTTTATCTTTTTTCTTATTATTCTTTCTGTTTTAAATTGTTCCATTGAAGAAACTCTTGCTGTTATTCTATAAACTACCGCTGAATCATCTAATTCATTAATACCTAAGATTTCAACTTTTCCTTTTAAGTTTTCTAAACTATTTGTTAATTCTTCGGCTAAGCTTTCTAAGATTTTTTCAACTTTATCTAAATTTTCTTCATATGCAACACTTACATCTATTATTGCTACTGAATCTTCAAGATTATAATTTATTACCTCTGTTATGTTATGATTTGCTATAATTTTGGTTCTTCCTTTGATATCTTTAATTCTTGTTGTCTTTAAACCTATTCTTGTAACTTCTCCCATGAAGTCTCCTATTTGAATTGTATCCCCTACTTCATATTGATCTTCAGATATTATAAAAATTCCTGCTAATAAATCTTTGGCTATATCTTGAAATGCTAAACCTAATATTGCTGCTGTTATTCCTAATCCTGCTACTATTGATTTTACATTTATTCCATATACAGGTAAAATCGCTAGAATAACTATAATTATAATAATATATTTTATTAAATTTGTTAACATCATTCTTACTGTTTCTACTTTTTTCTTATAATGTCTTTTTTTTAGTAAATCTTTTTTATAAAATAGATTATTATTTATTAGTCTTTTTAATATTAAAAATGTTATTACACCTATTAAAATATATAGTAAAGGATAAGTTATATATTTTAAATTAAATTCATAATTATCTAATATTGTAATCATACTACACCTCCTTACTTATCTAGGTGCATTAATTCTAATAAACGATTTAAATCGTTATCTGATGTAAATGAAATTATTAATTTATTGTTTTTTATTTTTACTTTTGTTCCTAATTTTTCTGTTATATTATCTTCAATGTAATTATATGTTGTATCTACTGGCTTTTTCTTTGTTATTTTGTTTCTTCTTGGATAATTATCGCCACTTGTTAAGTTTTCTAATTCTCTTACACTAATACCTTCTAATATAATTTTGTCAGTTAACTCCAATATTTGTAGCTTGTTATCTAATTTGCTTAATATTCTGGCATGGCCCATACTTATTTTATGTTCATTTATTAATTGTCTTGTCTCTTCTGGTAGCTTTAATAAACCTATCATATTTGTTATATGTGATCTACTTTTGCCTAATTTTTTTGCTAGTTCTTCTTGAGTTATTTTTAAATTTTCTATTAAATTCTTATATGCTGCTCCTTCTTCTACTGCTGTTAAATTTTCTCTTTGTAAATTTTCAAGAAGTGCGATTTCCATCATTTCTGTGTCTGTGAAATTTCTTATAATGGCTGGAATTTTTTCTAAACCTGCCATTTTTGCAGCTTTAACACGTCTTTCTCCAGCTATTATTTCATAATCTTTAATACTTTTTTTTGCAATTATTGGTTGAAATATTCCATGTTCTTTTATTGATACTGATAATTCTTTTAAGGCAACTTCGTCAAATATTTTTCTTGGTTGATATGGATTACTTCTTAATTTATCTAATGGAATTTCTACAATCTCTTCTTTTGGTGTAGTATCTAATATTTTTTCTTCTACCTTTGTATAATCTAATGGCTCACTACTGAATAATTCTTCCAAACCTTTTCCTAATGCTTTTCTTTTAACATTATTTTCCTGCATTTCTTTCAATCACTTCCTTTGCTAGATTTAAATAAGCTTCAGATCCTCTACTCTTTGGATCATATGCTATTATTGGTTCACCATGTGATGGTGCTTCCGTTAATCTTACTAATCTAGGAATTATTGTATTATATACTTTTTCTTTAAAGAATTTTCTAATATCATCTACAACTTCAAATCCTAAGTTAGTTCTTGCATCTAACATCGTTAATAATACACCTTCTATTTTTAACTCTGGATTTAATGATTTTTGTGCTAAGACAACTGTATTTAATAATTGCATAATACCTTCTAATGCAAAAAATTCACATTGTACTGGAATGATTACTGAATTGGATGCTGTTAGGGCATTTGTTGTTATTAATTCAAGTGATGGTGGACAATCAATTATTATGTAATCATATTTATCCCTTATTTTGTCTAAATTTAATTTCAATTGATTTCCTTTTTGATATCCAGGATTATTTCTTCCTTTTTCTATAAGTTCAATATTTAATCCTGCTAAATTTATTGTTGCTGGTATCATACTTAAATTTTTAAATTTTGTTTTTATTATAGCATCATTTATTTCACATTCTCCAATTAATACATCATATATACTTTTTTCTATATCTGCTTTTCCTATTCCTAGTCCTGTTGTGGCATTTCCTTGAGGATCTAAATCTACTAATAGTACTTTTTTACCTAAAACTGCTAAAGACGCAGAAAGATTAATACTTGTTGTAGTTTTTCCTACTCCACCTTTTTGATTTACTAGTGAAATTGTTTTTCCCATGTTATCACCTTTCTCACTTTCTCATAACTTATATTTTACCAAAAAAAGTAGTATTTGAAAACTAATATTTCGTAATTAATAAAAAAAATAAAAGGATATTTTTTATATCCCTTAATTTTTGCTTGATTTATCTATTTTTATTAATATTTGATATTGATTTTCAAAATTCATTTCATCTGTATCTATTTTTGCTCCGTGGGATTCTAGTTCTTTTAATGTATCTCTTATTTTATTTACCATTTCTTGAATATTATATTCTTCATCTTTTAATTCTTGCTTATTATATGCTTCTCCCATTAATGCTGCACCTAGTGATTTTTTATCATCAGATTTATTTTCATTTAATGTTTCTTTTAATTCTTCATTTGATATTGAACCGTCATTAGTTGTATTTGGCTTTTTGTTAAAATCTATTAAACTATCAAAATTTTTGATTGGTTTATTTTGATTTTCATTGAAAAAGTTGCTTGCTTGGGCATCAGCATCAGTATTTGGTAAATTAACATTCATTAAATCTGATACTGAAAAATAGTCTTCTTTATTTTCATCTTTTTCTTCACTTTCTCTTAAAGCTTCTTCAGCTGTTGTTGTGTCTTCTTCTTTTGGATTACTTAAATTTAATAAACTATCTAATGTGTCTTTTTCATTTTGTTCTGATTTATCATTTTCTAATATATTACCTATATCTGATGATGAATTTTTTAATTTATTAATATCTAATGGTTCTGTTGAGATTATATTTGATTCTAAATTATCATCAATTGGTACTTTCTCATCACTTGCTTCTTCATCTATTTCACCATAATTTAATATTTCTTCATCTTTTGTTGGTGGTGGTGTCATTAAGAAACTTGCTCCCTTTTCTTCTTCTTTTTGCTCACTATTATCTACCTTTACTGGTTTAGGGTTTATTAATGAATTTAAATCTTCATTATCTTTTATTTTTTCTTCTTTTGGTGTCATATTATTTATTTCATCTTCTAACTTTCTTACTGATAATCTTTCTGTAGTTATTCTTTTTAACATTTTTTCTTGTTCTTCAGCACTTGGTAATTTTAATAAACTTCTAGCATGTCTTTCTGATATTTGTTCTTTTAAAAGTGCTTTTTGTATACCTTCTGGTAATGATAATAATCTTAGTTTATTTGCTACTGCTGATTGACTCTTACCCATTGTTTTCGCTAATTCTTCTTGAGTCATTTGATCTAATTCTATTATTTTTTGATATGTTCTTGCTTCTTCTATTGGATTTAGATTCTTTCTTTGTAAATTTTCTAATAGGGCTACTTTGGCTGCTTCTTTATCATCTAGATTTCTTATGATAGCTGGAATTTTTGTTAAACCTGCTAGAGCGGATGCTTTATATCTTCTTTCACCTGCAATAATTTCATATTTATTATCTTTTATAGAACGGACAATTATAGGTTGGATTACACCATGTTCTTTTATTGATACTGCTAGTTCTTTTAATGCTCTTTCATCAAACACTTCACGTGGTTGAAATCTATTTGGTATAATATCATCTAAATGTAAAAATGTTACTTCTTGATCTTTATTATTCATATAATCATCCCTTTTATCTTTTTTATCTTACTATATTATTATAGCATCAATTACAATATTTTTTCAATACTATTGTTGGCTTTTTTTTATATTTGTCAAAAAAACATGTTTTTTAGACATGTTCTATAATTAATATGTTTCTAATGCTTTCTTCATAGGGTAGAGTAAAAGTTTCTTTTTTTGTTATTTTTAATTTTTCTTTTTTTAATAGGGGAGTAGCTACTTTAATTTCTTCTTCTATATGTGCTTTAAGTGGAATAAATTTTGTATTATTTTTTATTAAATGATTACAATATACTATTAATTTTTTTAAATTTGCTA
>JAZUAY010000136.1:0-8516 GCA_045638205.1 Bacilli bacterium | reverse complement strand
AAAAAGAAAGGAAAGTTTATATTCCTCCTATGTCTCATCCATACAAATCTGCATCATTCAAAAGACAAATGTATAAATCACATTATAGGCATGTATATGCCTAATATAACAAGTGCTGGTTTCTTTGTTTCGTTTCTTTTTCATAAAAGAAATGAAAAGCCTGCCCGGCTTTAGGGCATACAAAAACGAGAATAAAATTCCCGCTTATGTTTTGAAAATTTTGGGACATTTTCCTAAATTATTGACAGCTTTTTTAATTATTAACTAGATCAATATGTAAATTAATTTCTTCTTCTGTGGGTAATTTTTCTAAAATCTCTTTAGGTATAATTTTTTCTATTTTATATGAAGAAACACCTATTGGATTATTAGCTCCTTCTAAAGACCATTCCACTGATAATTTATTTTTTTCTTTACATAATAATAAGCCTATTGTATTATTATCATCGCTTTTTTTCAAAGTTTTATTAACAGCTGTAACATAAAAGTTTAATTTGCCAATATATTCTGGTTTAAAATTAGTATTCTTAAGTTCAACTACAACATAACATCTTAAATCTAAATTATAAAATAATAAATCTAAATAATAATCATCCTGACCTACACTTATTTTATATTGATTACCAACAAAACTAAAACCTTTACCAAATTCTAATAAAAGATTTTTAATTCTTTCAATCATAGCTTTTTCAATATCAGTTTCTTTTTTCTTATCTTTTAAATTAGATAATTCAAATATATAAGGATCTTTTAACATATCTCTAGCAAGTTCACTTTGAGTATTTGACAAATTATCATTAAAATTATTCAGCTTTATATTTTCTTTTTGTCTTTTATATAAATCAGATTCAATTTGATGTATTAATACAATCTTAGACCACCCATTTTCAAAACACTTTTTAGCATACCAAATTCTCTTATCAATATCTTTAATTTTTTCAATTAAAATATAATTATGTGTCCATGGTAAGTTTGCCACTGGCAGTGGCAAACTTTGAATATCCTTATATTCATTATAAAAAACTCTCATTCTATAAAGATTTCTAACCGACAATCCCTTCATATTAGGAAATTCAAGTTTTAATTCAAGAGATAATTCTTTAATAAAATTATTACCATACTTCCAATTTTCTTGAATTATTTTACCTAACCTAAAATAGAGTTTTATTAATTCACTATTTGCATTCTTAATAATTTCCAATCTAGTATTTTTAATATCACTTTTAACATTTTCAAATATTATTTTATAATTTTCTACTTTTTCTATCATTATAATTTCTCCTTTCAAGTTTGCCAGTTGTACTGGCAAACTTCAATATTCTAGAAAAAAAAGGATACACTTTCTCTAAGAAAGTATATCCGCATCATGCATAATTACTCTTCCTCCTAAGCAATTACACGTTATCGTCTAAATTTTGTTATATTAACACATGAGAAAATAATTAATATATATGCTTATTATACAATAATCATAATAAAAAGTAAATCACTTCATTCCGAATTTTTTCGGAAATCCGAAAAAATTCGGAATATAAAAGATATTATTTCTTAATCAAAACTTTATTATTTTCGGGATTTTCTATTACTTTAAAATTATAAGGATTTTTAACTGTATCTTCAGTAAGTATAATAGTACTTGCGCCATAATCATTATCCATTGCATCTTGAAATGCCTTCCAAGTAGATTCTTTAACAATACTTGTTAGGCTTCTAGCACCTGTTTTTCTTTCTATAGCAGCTAAAGCCACTGCATTAATATAAGTATCATCATATCTTAAATCAGTACCAATAATTCCAAAAAGTTCAGCTTCTTTTTTTATTGGACTTTCATTAGATTTTATTAATATTTCTTTTAATTTGTCTTTATCTAGTTCATTTAATCTAATAGATATAGGAAGTCTTCCCATGAATTCATCAGGCATTCCACCTAATTCTATAAAGTCGTCAATGGTAATTTTATCTGTTTTATTATCACTTTCAAAAAAGCCAATTGTATTACCTTTATCTTTATAAACATTTGAGAATGCTCCTGCTGCTATAAAAATCATATTTGAAGTATCAATATTTACATTACCTTTTATTGTATAATATGTTCCATCTAAAAATTTTAAAAGAGAATTTAGTACAGCTCTGTGGGAAACATCTTTATTATTTGATGAACCTTTTTTATCTATTTCATCAAAACAAATAATGGCTTGTTCTACTCTTTCTTTATCTTTATTTTCTCTAATATATAAATCATATAAACAATCTTCTATACTTTTACCAACATATCCTGCAATAGTTATTTGAGTAGAATCAACAAGTAAGAAAGGTCTATTCATTTTTTTAGAAAGCATAGTAAGAATTTTAGTTTTCCCTACTCCTGTAGGTCCTGTTAATAATAGACCTGATTTATTATCACTTTCTAATGTAAGCTTATATATTTCAGTTATAATTCTATCAATATGATCATCTTGACCAATAACAGTATCTTTTATATATTTACTAATTTCTTTTAAATTAAATGATTCTTTATTTTGTTCTTCTTCAACTATATCTTCTTCTACAACATCAATTATTTCAACACTTTGTTTACATATTTTTTTACCAATTTTATTTCTAAGTTTGTTCATACCACTTATGTGTTCTGATAATGTATCATAAGCTTTATTTAGTTTAATAATATCATCTTCATTATTAGCATCATAATAATAATTTTTTAACTCATCACTTGCTTTTGCAAATAAACCTAAACTATTTTCATCATCTTCAGTAAATTTACCTTTAAATAGATTTTCAAGACTTATTTTCTTATTTATTATATTATTATCTAAATCAATACCCATAATATATAAATCTTTATTATGTTCTAAATAATAATTATTTAAGATATCTACTTCCTCTAGTCCAGGATTTTCTTCTTTTAAGGTTTTTAATAATATATCATTGTAATATCCGTATTCAAGTTCAGAATAATACAAACACTCATCATCTATAATACCATAATTAACTTCTGTTAAATCATCTGTTAAATTTTTATCTCTTAGATCATAATCACCTTTTATTATACCATCAGGTATATATAAAAATGTACTATTATAAATAGTAACTTTCTTATATTTTATTGCCACTGCTTTTACATAATTATCCATATCTTATTCCCCCAAATAATAATGTTTGATTGGTTTTAAATCACTATCAAATTCATACAAAATCGGATTACCAGTTTTTATTTCTAAATCCATTACTTCTTCATCTGTTAAATTATCTAAGTATTTAATAAGTCCTCTAATACTGTTACCATGAGCGACTATTAATACTGATTTATTATTTTTCATACTCTTAATAATATCACTATTGTAAAACTCTACTACTCTTTTAATAGTATCTTCAAGATTTTCACATAATGGTAAATTATTAATCCCAGCATATTTAGAATCTTTATAAGGATTCATATCACTATTAATATCTAATTTAGGTGGTCTAACATTTACACTTCTACGCCAAAGTCTTACTTGTTCTTCACCATATTTTTTCCTAGTTTCATCTTTATTGAGTCCCTGCAAGGCTCCATAATGTCTTTCATTAAGTTTATAATTATATAAAATAGGAATATCTAATTTCATTTCATCAAGTATTATTTTTAATGTATCTATCGCTCTTTTTAAAACTGAGGTGTAACAAATATCAAAATTATATCCTAACTTTTTTAATAATTTACCAGCCTCATGGGCCTCACTTATACCTTTTTCGGACAAACCAACATCTACCCAACCAGTAAATTTATTTTCCATATTCCAAATACTTTCACCGTGTCTTATTAATACTAATTTCATCCAATCACCTAACTCAAGTATAACAAAAATAAAAGAAGAAGGCAAGTGAAAAGACATCAGTAGAGTAACTAGAACTGATGTCTATAGGTCATACGAGAGTTATTTTAAATAATAGAGTTTCTATGATAAAAAAAATAATAAAAACTAGTAAGATATCAATAATATATACTTTAAGAAAATATGACCCAATTCCAAATAATCATAAACTGATTATCTGGAATTAAGGTATCTCCTTTTTGGGGGATACTTTATTTTAATCGTAAGGACTTATGACGATACGAGTTGTAGCTGTTGAAGCATCTTGTCCAGTGCCAAAGGATATTCCAAAAATTCCAGCATCTGAATGATGATACATAGCACCTCTAACAAACCAAGAATATGAAGAAATAGTCATATCAGAACAGTCTCCATACCACCCTGAAGTTGTATTTAAATTTTGTCCTCTACATTGTGTACCATTACATGCGGTATTTCTATCATAACTTGTATAATAATCCATAAATGAGGTTGGTAAACTACTAAATCCTGTTGAACCTATTGCATTTCCTCCCATTACATATTCCCAAGCACCTCCTGATGTATCATATATTCCATAAATTGTTCCTGTTGTTGAAGCTCCTGTTCCACCAGAGAAAACTGTATAATTTATTTGAGATGTATTACCGTTTCCTGATACACTTGGTGTTCCATTACTTTTTCCTGTTGTATATTCTGAATCTTTATTTTGATATATTTCTTTACTTGCTCCGCTATAATTTGTATTACCATATTTTCCATATTTACTTTGTGATAAATAACTCATTAAACTCCATTCACTATTTGTTGACATATGTGTTGAATAGTTTCCTTTAAATCCATATGTTGTATTATTAGAACCATTCATATTATTTTTTATACCATTATAGAATGCTGATACTGTTTGATTTCTGACACTTGCTACTCCAGGTTTTGATTGTGGCTCATTTACACTATTAGTCATTTGAAATTTTGCTACCCATATTCCTGTAGTTTCAGCACCATTTTTTGTATAATTTATACTAAATCCTGGTGGTGTATAATAATTAGTTGGTGTATCCCCTGAATATGTTCCGCTTCCATTTGATGAATTTGTTCCACTTTCAAATTTTATATCAAATGCTCCTGGAGTTGCTTGTGATGGCGTTGAGCCTGTTGCATCTAATGTATGTCCATAACTTCCTTTTAATGTATATGAGTATCTTGGTATCCATACCCAATATGCATTTACATCACTTTCTGTTATTGGATATCCTGCATCTGCATTCTTATATGTACTCCTACTTGAATTTGATACTGTTACTGCATTAGCCCAATTCATTTTATCATAATCATACCATTCGTCTTCTAAATCTGCTTTTTCCCATCTGGTTTGAGAACTGTCCCATACTATTGGTATCATATCTCCAACAAGCTCTGGTGGATTTGCTCCACTATCGTCTTGATATGTATCATCTACTGTTACTTCTACTGTATCTTTTGCACCATTTGGTGTTCTTACTGTTATTATTGCTGTTCCACTATGTACTCCTGTTACTACTCCATTACTATCTACTGTTGCTATACTTGAGTTACTACTTTTCCATGTTAGTGCTCCACTATTTGATGTTTCATATGTTAGTGTTCTTGTTTTATCTTTTGATAAGCTTATACTTGATTTCTTTATATTTATATAATCTAATATATATGGGTCTTGACTTGTTCCAGTTCCATCTACTATATTAACTGAAGATTTTAGGTATACTGATGGTCTGACATAATAACCATTTCCAGCTGTAAAACCTTCATTATTAACAGCCCAAGGGACATATAATTTACCACTGTCTATAATTGTCCAAATAGCCATTGTAGAGTTAGCAACTGGATTGATTGTCCATTCATCTTTAGCTAAATACAACCAATTAGTATTGTTGCAATTGTCCATAGATGAGGAAGAATTACATAAATACATATTTGTATTGTAACAATTTTTACTTGCAAATCCATAATCACTTAAGTTCATTAATCCTACATTTGCTGTTGCCGTTGTTTCTCCACCTGAATTAGTGGCTATTGAACTCCTTTCAGTTGCATACCACCAACTAGGAATGTGACTAGTTGAAGCATCCCATGTTCCAGCACCAAGATACCATGTTGATTCTGATATCATTGTTTTAGATTGTAAATTTAATCCAGGAGTACTACTATTATCTGAAAAGTCACATGCTTTTGTTCCATTATTATTTCCATATGGACAAGTTCCATTAGTCCTGTTCCAATATGTTCCTGTATTTAACATTGTTCTAAGAGCGGCTGGTCTATTCCAATTGTTGATACCACTATCACCATTGTTATCCCATGAATAATTAGTATTATTTAGTTTTGTTGAATGTATTAGCTTTATCTTTCCATCAAATACTCCAATTATTCTCCATCCTGCTGTCTCCCCATTAAATGTTACATAATTTGCTGGACTTGCTCCATAATATCTTAAATTATTATCTGTTGTTCCATCATAAAACATTGTTTCATTATTATCTGCTATATCTTCTAAATATTCATCTGCTGGTAAGGCACTTACTATTACATCTAATTGTGATGTATCACTTAAACTATCTATTGTTACTGTGATATTTGTTGTTCCTTCATCTAATCCTTCTATTTCACAAGTTGTACTTCCAGCACAATTGTTAGGTATAGTCGCTACATTTGTGTTACTACTACTCCATGTGATACTTGATATATTTCTGGCATCTGATGGTGTTACACTCGTTTGGAATATATGACTTGCTCCTACTTCTATTTCAGCATCACTACTTAAATTTACTGCACTTGCTAATTCATTTTGTACTGTTACTACACTTGTTGCTGTATGCCCTTTTGCATCTCGTGCTGTTATTGTTGTTGAGCCTGCTACTAATCCTGTTATTGTACATACTGCACTTGCAGATGTTGTTTCTATCTCTCCACTTGAGTTTGTACTTCCTCCACTACAACTTATACTTGCTTTTGTACTATCACTATTACTCCAGTAAATAGTTTTATCTCTTGAGTTTGATAAGTTTAGTGTTGCAGTAATTGTTGTATTTGAATTTCTATCTATTGTTACATTTGGTTTATCGATACTTAGTCCTGTTGATTCTGGATCTTGTATCGTTACTGTTATAGACTTTGATGGTGCATTTGGATTACTCGCACTCTTTACTGTTAATGTTGCACTTCCTGCTCCTTTTGCAGTTACTTTTACTTTATTTGCTATAACACTCTTACTACTTCCTGTTCCACTGGCATTAGATTCTGTATACTTTTCAATATCAAGTACATCACTATCACTTGTTGTCCACTCTACTTCATTACTATTGGCATTAGCAGGAAGAGTTCCTGCTTCTAATATTGCACTACTTCCTTCTGTAGTTTCTCCACTCGCTTGTCCTGGTGCTGTTAAATTTAGTTCTGTTATATTATCTTCTATTTCTACTCCTGTTGGATCTGGTTTGTTTACTGTAACTGTACATGTTGCAGAGTGTCCATTGGCGTCACGCGCTGTTACCACCGCTGTTGCGGTTGTTCCACTTATACTTTGGGCTGTGACATTTCCTGAACTATCTACTACTGCTACATCTGTATTTGATGAAGTCCATGTCACACTTTTATCTGTTGCATATTCTGGTAGGACTGTTGCACTTAATTGTTCGCTTTCTCCTTCTTCAAGTGTCATAGAGTTTTTATTTAGTGTTACTCCACTTGTATTGATATGTGAGTCTGTTCCATAGACATTTACTTTTATGGTAAAGAACTTACTCTCTCCTGTTACCTGATAACTTTCTGCTACCCACATTCTTAAAATATAATAATCTGTTCTTGTACTTGTTGTGGAATCACTATGTAATATCATTTCTCCTGCTGGTGTTCCTATTTCTGTTGTTGCATTTATTGGATTAAATCCAGTAGGTTCTAATACACTACTGTAAGTTCCCTCTGCACCTGTTGTACTCTTCTCTAAATATATTCTTACATCGTTATTGCCTAATGTGGAAGTAGGATCTTTTACTGCACTTACTTCATATCCTACTGCTGTATTATTTCCGGTTGTTACAGTTACTGTGAATGAGAATGTTCTTCCCTCTCCAGTTAACTGTTTTCCATCACTATCACTTATTGGAAAAGCATCATTTAAAGTTATTCCATTTGTCGCTTCGTTGTAGTTCATTGTTATTGTTGATGTTGTTACCTTATTACTTTTTGTACCTAATCCAGTATATGTGAATGCTGCATAGGTTACACCTACTACTGTTACTATAATAAATAGTAATGCTACTGCTGGTACTATAGTCTCTTTCTTATTTGAATTAAGTATTTTTTTTAATTCATTTCTTATGTTCTTCATAAACTCCTACCTTCCTTAATTTCTTAAAGTTAGTAACTTTAGGAAAATTGAAGAAAAAGTCTTATGTATCATATATAAATATATAATTGACCAAAAAGTTTTTAAGTAAATTATCTTGTAAATATTAAAAAAATGTGATTAAATAATATTATAGAGGAGAATCCTTAAAGTTACTAACTTAGTTACTGAAAAAGTTTACAAAGATAACTGTAAAGTAAGGACAGTTGTCTTTTTTTTTGGTATAATAAATATATAAGGATAATGGTGATGAAGTATGCTAAAAAATAAAGAACAACTTGGGATGAGTTTTAGTAAGT
>JAZUAY010000135.1:0-8914 GCA_045638205.1 Bacilli bacterium | reverse complement strand
TAGATAAATTAACAGAAGATGAAAAGAAAATATTTAATTTCATAATAGGTGAAATAGGTGATGGCGAAAAAGTCAAAATAAGTGAAATAAAAAAATATGGTAAAAAACTATCAACTGCAGAAAAGTTTACAAAAAAATTTGATTCATGGAAAAAATCAGTTGAATCTAAAGGTGAAAAAGAAGAGTTTTTTATGAACAAGGTATCAAGTAAAAAATATGTTTATATAACAGTTGTAATTGCATTTTTAATAGCACTTTGGGATATATTAATGGAAATAGATATATTAGGATATGGATTAGGAATTTTCGCATTTATAATATGGATGCTAACATTAAAAGAAATATTTAGAACAAAAAAAGGAACACTTCATTATGTTCAGTGGAAAGCATTAAATAAATTCCTATTAGATTTTGGTGATATGAATGTTAAAGAATTACCAGAATTAAGTATTTGGGGTAAATATTTAGTATATGCCAACATCTTTGGATGCGCTAAAAAACTAGAAAAAACAATGCAGATAAAAATCAAATCTATGAATTTAAGTGATAATGAGTTAAATGGATATTATTTCTATTATGGATATCATAATGATTTATTGTTAGCAGATGTTATAACTTCATCAGTTAATCAAGCAGTAACGTTGTCACGTTCAACAGTAGCAGCATCAAATAATTCATCAGGTTCAGGATTTGGTGGTGGCGCATCGTCCGGTGGTGGAAGCTTCGGAGGAGGCGGAGGTGGCGGAGGCCACTTCTAAAAAGTATAATAAAACGGAGGTTTAAATATATGAAAAATTTTGAAGAGGAATGGGGATAGGAAAAAGCGTCTTAAAGACGTTTTTCTTGCTTTTAAATATAATTTACTTTATAATTAAATAGGTGGTATTATGAAATTTATTTATAATAATGAAGAATATAATATAATTATTGTAAAGAAAAAAAGCAATAAGAATACATATATAAGAGTTAAGGATGATTTAAACATTTATATAACAACTAATTATTTTGCAACAGGCAAGTATATAGAAAAATTAGTAAAAGATAACGAAAAATCTATTATAAGAATGATAGAACATATTAAAATAAAAAAAGCAAATAATAGTGATTTTAGATTTTTAGGAAATAGATATGAAGTTGTTTATATGGATATAGATAAGTTATCAATAGGCAACAATAAAGTATTTATGAAAAAAGAAACTGATATTGATAAATGGTACAAAAAAGTTGCTAAAAAGATTTTTAAAGAAAGATTAGACATTATCTATGAAAATTTTAGTGAAAACATTCCATATCCAAACCTAAGAATTAGAAAAATGACAACAAGGTGGGGGGTATGCAATACTAAAAGCAAAACAATCACTTTAAATTTAGAATTAATAAAAAGAAATATAAAGTATTTAGACTATGTCATAGTCCATGAATTATCACACCTAATACATGCTAATCACTCTAAAAGTTTTTGGTCTTTAGTAGAAAAAAATTGTGCTGATTATAAAAAAATTAAAAATGATATGAAAAAGTTTTAAAATATTAAGAAATTTATGATATAATCATTAAAGAGGGAGGTTTTATAAATGGCAAAAACATATATAGATGATAATATTAAATATAATATAGAAATTGAATATTTAGATAAAGATGAAGAGTTACAAAAGATAGTGCTACCTTATGATGATATAGCAAAAACATCACCATCTGATTTTAAAGATATGTTAATAGAATATATTGAAAAAACAGGAGCAAAAAAGATATTAAACAGTTATATCTTAACAGGAACCAAAAAAATAAATATATCAATTCCTAACACTGACAAAGAGACACCATATTTTAATCATGAGTTAACACAGACAAGCATTTTCCCTAAAGCAAAAAAAGATTATGGTAATCTATTTAATTTACAAAGTGAAAATGAATCATCAAATGACAATATATTATCATTTGAAGAAAAAATTGAAAGATATTTTGAAAAAACAAGTTGGGAAGATTTCACAGATACTGAAAAAATTCATGCTAGATGTTTTTTAGAAAAATATTGTAAAGAAAAAGAAGAAATAAAAAAATTAATATTAGATAAAAGAAATAAACAATATTTAAAGTAAGTCTTTTATTTTTTTCATAATTTAGGTATAATAAATATAGTTCAAATTAGTGAGGTGTAAACATGGCAAAGAAAGAACTAAAAAGAGAAAAAGGTAAAATCAAAGTAATAGAAAGTACAGTAATATTATGTTTAATTACTGTAGCAATGATTTTTTGTTTTATTCCGATATTTAAAAATTTAAATTTTGGATTAGATTTGCAAGGTGGTTTTGAAGTATTATATCAAGTAAAATCTATTGATGGATCAAAAATGACAGAAGACAAAATGACAGCAACATATAAAACATTAAGTAAAAGAATAGATTCACTTGGAGTAAGCGAACCTGAAATTATAGTAGAAGGTAATAATAAGATAAGAGTTAAACTTGCTGGTGTTAAAAATGAAGATGAAGCAAGAAAACAGCTATCAACTGTTGCAACACTATCATTTAGAGACACAGAAGACAATTTATTAATGTCAAGTAGTGTTTTAAAAAGTGGTGGTGCTAAAGTAAGTCAAGATGCTAGTGGTAATCCTGCCGTATTATTAAGTGTAAAAGATAAAGATAAATTTTATTCTGTAACTAATAGAGTAAAAGATTATAAAGAAAACATGATAGTAATATGGTTAGATTATGATAAAGCAACAGACTCATATGCTAATGAAAAGGATAAATGTGGTACAAGTGCATCAAAATGTTTAAGTGCTGCTACAGTATCTGAAGGCTTTGCAAGTGATGTTATTATTCAAGGTAATTTTACAAATGACGAAGCTACAAACTTAGTTGATTTAATTAATTCAGGATCACTACCATCAAAATTAACTGAAATATCAAGTAAAACAGTAGAAGCAAGTTTTGGTGGAGATACTCTTGAAAAAACATTGATAGCAGGAATTATTGGTATAGCATGTATTATATTGATATTAGTATCAGTTTATCATTTTGCAGGTGTTATTTCATCAGTCGCAATGATTCTATATGCACTTTTAGTATTTGCAGTATTCTGGTTAGTAGGAGGAGTTTTAACACTTCCAGGAATTGCCGCATTAGTTTTAGGTGTTGGAATGGCAGTAGATGCTAATGTTATAACATATTCAAGAATAAAAGATGAATTATATAAAGGAAGAAGTTTAGAAAAAGCTTTTATTTATGGTAATAAAGAAAGTGCATCAGCAATTCTTGATGGAAATATTACTACATTATTAGTAGCAATTATAATGTTTATCTTCGGAGAAAGTAGTGTTAAAGGATTTGCTACAATGCAAATAATTACAATATTTGTAACAATATTTACAATGGTTTTCATAACAAGAGTTGTCGTAAAATATTTTGTAAAAACTGGATTCTTTGATGATAAAACTAATGCTTTTATAAATGTTAAGAAAGAAGATATACCAAATTTAAACAAAAATGAAGATGTAAAAGTAGTACCTTTTAAAAATACTAACTTTTTACGTCCTACAAAATTCTTTGTAGTACTATCAATAATAATATTATTAGTAGGTGGTTTCTTCTATGTAAATAAAGGAGGCTTTGATTTAGGAATTGATTTCAAAGCTGGTAGTGATATCGCTCTTGTTACAGATAAGAAGCTAACAAAAGAAGAAGTAAGAAGTGATTTAAAGAGCCTAAATTTAATTGAAAATGAAATATCAATTAATAATAAAAACACAGATATCTTAGTAACAGATGTATTAAATGCAGAAAAAGTTAAGAAAGTTAAAAATTATTTTGTAAAAAAATACGATGCTAAAGTAGATATTGGTGTTGTTTCAAATATGGTTAAAAAAGAACTAGTTAAAAATGCCATTATGTCAATATTAATAGCATTCATAGGAATAATTATATATATATCAATCAGATTTAAATTTAGTTATGGTATTAGTGGATTAGCCGCACTTGTTCATGACATTTTAATCATTTCAAGTATTTTTGCAATAACAAGATTAGAAGTATCATCAATGTTTATCGCTGCAGTACTTGCAATAATAGGATATTCTATAAACGATACCATAGTCTTATTTGACAGGATTAGAGAAAATTTACATGATGTAGATTATAGAAAGTTAGATTATAAAGGCTTAAAAGAAATAACAAATAGAAGTATAAGAGAAACCTTTACAAGAACAATTTGGACATCAATCACAACAATAATCCCAATTATTTCATTAATATTCTTAGGAAGTAAAGAAATATTTAGTTTTAATATAGCAATGTTAGTAGGATTAATTTCAGGAACATATTCATCTATTTTTATAGCAACTGCATTATTCTTAGTTATTGAAAAGAGAAGTTTAGGTAAAGAGCAAAAGAAGAAAAAAGTATATAAAGACGAATATGAAGAAAAGATGATTAAAGGTGTAAATTGTTAAGTTTTTAAATAAAAGGGGATGATGTATATGACAAAAAAACATGAGACCGTTACAATAGAAGAAGTACTAAAAAATGCTTCTTCTTATATTGATGATGAAAAAGAATTAGAAAGTATAAGAAAAGCTTATAATTTTGCCAAAGAAAAACATAGTGGTCAATATAGAGTTAGTGGTGAAGAATATATAACACATCCTTTAAATGTTACAAATATATTAACAACAATCTATGCAGATAGTGAATCTCTTCAAGCAGGACTATTACATGATGTACTAGAAGATACTGATACAACAGAAGAAGAAATGATTGAGGAGTTTGGAGAAAATGTAACTAAAATAGTTAATGGTGTAACCAAGTTATCAAAATTACATTTTTCAACTGAAAATGAATATTTAATTGAATATTATAAAAAGATAATTGTTGGAATGAGTGAAGATGTAAGAGTAATTATAGTAAAACTTGCAGATAGATTACATAATATGAGAACATTATGGGCTATGCCAAAAGCTAATCAAATAAAAAAAGCTAAAGAATCAATGGAAATTCTTGCACCAATTGCCGATCATTTAGGA
Source organism: Bacilli bacterium (assembly GCA_045638205.1). Lineage (GTDB taxonomy): Bacteria > Bacillota_I > Bacilli_A > RF39 > UBA660 > UBA2730. The sequence continues at coordinate 3,891 of JAZUAY010000135.1, read as the reverse complement.
ATTCATAAGATACAAAGTGAACTAAGAGATTTAGCTCTTCGTTATTTAAAACCAGAAGTTTTTTATGACATAGCAGAAAAATTGAATAAAACTAAAGTGGAACGAGATAAGACAGTTGCACTCATGATGGATGAAGTAAGAGAATTATTAACGGAGCATGGTATCAATTTTGAAATGATGGGTAGAGCTAAAAGTATATATAGTATTTATAATAAATTAGATAAAGGTAAAAAATTCAGTGAAATCTATGATTTACTCGCTATGCGTATACTAGTAGAAACTAAACAAGAATGTTATTTAGTACTAGGTCTAATTCATTCCAAATTTAAACCTATGGCAAGAAGATTTAAAGACTATATTGCAATGCCAAAACCAAATATGTATCAATCACTTCATACAACAATATTTGGAATAGATGGTTATTTATTTGAAATTCAAATAAGAACATATGAAATGAATGAAATCGCTGAAAATGGTATGGCAAGTCATTGGGCATATAAAGAAAATAAAGATGCTACAAGCATTCAAACATCAACTGAACAAAAATTACAATTCTTTAAGTCAATTATAGACCTATCACAAGAGAAGATGAGTAGTGAAGATTTTGTAAACAGTGTTAAAGAAGAAGTATTAAATAATAATATCTATTGTTTTAGTCCAAAAGGAGATGTTTTCGAGCTTCCTCTAGGAGCAACACCAATAGATTTTGCATATAGAGTTCATACTCGTGTTGGAGAAACAACAGTAGGAGCATTAGTAAATAATAGCATTGTTCCCCTAAATCATGAACTAAAAAACAATGATATTGTAAAAATTATTACCAATAAGACATCATCACCATCAAAAGAATGGATAACATTTGTAAAATCAACAACAACAAAAAATAAAATTAAAAGTTATTTTACAAAAAATCAAAAAGAAATATATATTGAAAGAGGAAAAGATTTATTAGAAAGAGCATTAACAAAAAGAAAATTACCAATTACAAATTTTTTAGATGAAAAGAATAGTAAAATTATTTTTGATAAAATAAAAGTAGAAAAAAATGAAGATTTATATTTAGAAATAGGTAATGGTAAACATTCAGCTAACGCAATTATAAATATCATTTATAAAGAACAAGAAGAAAAACATGAAAAGAAAAATATTGAAACATTTAAAAGTAATGACAATGATATCATAGTAGCAGGAATAAATAATATTAAAGTACATCTAGCAAGATGTTGCGATCCAGTATATGGTGAAGAAATAGTAGGTTATATTACAAAAAGTAGTGGCATTAATATTCATAGAGCATCATGTCATAATCTAACAATGTTAGAAGATAGAACAGTAGATGTTAAATGGAATAATAATTCAAATAACAAAAAATATGTAGCAGAATTATTAGTACATTCTAAATCAAATGATAATAAAATGATTGATATAATTGAAAAAGCCAATATGTTAACAGTAATTATAGATGAGGTTAAAAATTTATATCAAACAAAATTTATAACATATGAAGTTAAGTGTTTTGTAACAAGCATTAAACAATTAGAAAAATTTATTAATGCTTTGAAAAAAGAACCATATATTGATAATGTAGAAAGATTGATGAGATAATGAAAGTAATAGTACAAAGAGCAGAGAAAGCTAAAGTAATAGTTAATAAAAAAGTAGTAGGTCAAATAGACAAAGGACTGATGTTACTAGTAGGCTTTACTGAAGGTGATGATATTGATAAAGTAAAATATCTTACTAAAAAAATAGTTAATTTACGAATATTTCCTGATAATGATGGAATAATGAATAAATCATTATTAGATATAAAAGGAAGTATTTTATCAGTATCACAATTTACATTGTATGCAGATACCCACAAAGGCAATAGACCAAGTTATAAAAATGCCTTAAATGGTATTGAAAGTAAAAAACTATATGATGTATTTAATAAAGAATTAAAAGAATATACTAAAGTAGAAACAGGTATATTTGGAGCTGATATGGATGTAGAGTTTGTAAATATCGGCCCTACAACAATTATAATGGAGAGATAATATGAATAAGAATAAATTTAATTATAAATTAATTAATCTAACAACATTAATGATACTTTTATATATTACAATATCAAATATAGGTACATGGTTTGGTATAATTTCAGAGGTTATTAAAGTAATGTTACCATTTATAATAGCCTTTGCACTAAGTTATGCACTAACACCATTAGTATGGAAAATGGAAAAACAAAAAATCCCAAGATGGGTAGCAGTATTAATTATTTCAGCATCGTTAGTAATAATTGTAATACTATTATTAATGCTTACATTACCATTAATATATGATGAATTAGTATTACTATCTACAAACCTAACAGATATAATTGATACTATTAGTAATAAATTAAACTTAAATTTAGGAAGTTTTGAAATAAAACTTGATGATGCCATAAATAGTTTAATATCTGAATTAGGTGGAGTTGTAACTAAATCAACATCAAATTTCATATCAGCATCTATTGGTGTAATAGGAAACTTAATTATAGGTTTTGTTGCAACAGTTTACTTTTTATCATATATGGATAATATCAGAAAAGCTGTAAAGATATTTTTAAAGAAAATATCAGAAAGATCATATAAATATGTAAAAGTATTAGATACTGAATTAGGAAATTATGTAAAAGGTTTAGTAATATTTATGGTTATTCAATTTTTTGAATATTCACTTCTTTTTAAAATAGTAAATCATCCAAATTGGTTAATAATAGGGCTACTTGCTTGTTTAACAACAGTAATACCATACTTTGGAGGCTTAATTACAAATATCATTGCGCTTGCCTTAGCCAGTGTAACTAATGCTTATACATTTATAGGATCATTAATAATATGTTTAATATTCCCACAACTTGATGGATATTTAATATCACCAAAAGTATATGGTAAAACCAATAATGTAAATCCATTAATTACAATAATGGCTGTAAGTGTTGGTGGAACAATTGCAGGAATGTGGGGAATAATAGCATCCTTACCAGTATATTTATTTATAAGAGCTACATACAATTTCTTTAAAAAAGATTTAGTAAAAAACATAAATACTATAAAAAAGTCTATATAGACTTTTTTTCTTTCTTTTGCTATAATATTTTAAAAAAAGGAGCATTAATATGGAGTTAGATTTAAGGGAATTAGAAATTATTCTATCAATAAAAAATGGAATAATAAATGCTACAAAAGAAGAAATGATAGAAGACTATTCTAATTTAGAAAATTATAATATGTTAATAAAGGGCTTAAATATATTATTAGAAAATGAAAAAGCATTCTTTTTATTAGAAGATAATTATATAGAAAAAACTTTAGATGTAATTAATAAAAAAAGAAATGATTATAAAGCTATTTTAAATAATGAAATAAACAAAGTAATTATAGGCTTAAATAGTTTAAAAACAGTAAGTAAATCCAAAAAAAGTGAAATGTTATATGAATATATAAAAAAAGAAGAAAGCAAAAGATCATACACATTATTAAGTTTTAAAGAATTAGAAAAATCTATGGCATATGATGTTATTGCACTTACTGCATTAGAAACAGATGATATAAAAATGATATCTAATATAAAACTATACTTACATAGTATAAATTATTTATTAAATGAAATACCAGCCTTATTTATTGATGATGCCATTTTTATGACATGTAAAAAGTCTTTAAAAATAATAAAAGAAAATAGTAATATATTTAAAATAAATAATATATTACTAGCAAATAGTTTTGAAAATGAACTAGAATCTAATAAAGAATTAATACTATAAAACTCTGAGTTATCTCAGAGTTTTTACCATTGCATAGCCTCTATCAAAATATTTATTTACAAAACCTTTAGTATCATCAAAATCAAAAACATCAC
>JAZUAY010000134.1:0-4996 GCA_045638205.1 Bacilli bacterium | reverse complement strand
AAGATATAAAAAAGCATGATAAAAATATAGAGTTTGGTATATCTCCTGATGGTAATATTGATAATTTATATGAAAAACTTGGTTGTGATGTTAAAAAATGGTGTAGTAATAATAATTATATAGATTTTATTATGCCACAAGTTTATTATGGTTTTTATAATAGTAGTAGACCTTATATTGATACTATTGATATGTGGGATGAAATGATAAAAAATGATAATGTAAAACTTTATTTTGCACTAGCTTTTTATAAAGTAGGTAAGGTAGATAATTATGCTAAAGAAGGATATTATGAGTGGGTTAATAATAGCGATATAATTAAAAAACAAATTGTTATTGCTAGAAACAGTGAACATTATAGTGGATTTAGTTTATTTAGATATGATAATTTATTTAATAAAAAATTGTTTACAGTTAATAATATGAAAGAGTTTGATAATTTTAAAAGTATTTTAAAAAAATGAAGAGTGTTAAGTAAAATATAAAATTTATAAAATGATATTATTTATTATTGACTATTTGTTAAAAAATAGATATAATGGTTTTAGTAATGATAAGGAGATTGTGATTATGAAAAAAAATAAAAAAGGTTTTACATTAATAGAATTACTTGCGGTTATTGTAATTATGGGAGTTTTAATGTTAGCAGCAATACCTGCAATATCAAATGCTATATCAAGATCTAGAAAAGATACTTTTGCATCAAATGCAAAAGAAATTATTAGTTCAGTTAGAACAAATTTAAGTAGTGGTGATGTATTCTTGTCTGGAAGTAGTATATGTCAATTTCCAGGACCAGGACAATATACAACAGTTACTTTAGATCCAACTACAATAGAATTTTTATTAGAACGTGGTGGTAATAAGAGTAGTTTTGGACAAGCTTATGTGAGTGGTAATGTTTATATTGTAAATACTAATAATGCTGCAGAGGGTAATGATAATTTTAAATATTATATTAATTTAGTTGATGCTGGTGGTAATGGTATAACTGTTGCTGCTAAAGAGGATGAAGTTACAAAAGCTCAAGTTAAAACAAGTGGATCACAGGATTTGTCTTTTACTCCACCTAATGGAGAATCAGCTTATCAAACTTGTACTTATAGTGAATAAGACCTAAGGGTCTTTTTTCTTTGATAATTTTATGATAAAATATTATTTGGAAGGTGTTTTTTTATGTTATTAATTGGATCACATGTGGGTTATAGTAGTAGTACAGGGCTAGTAGGTAGTGTAGAGGAGGCTCTTAGTTATAAAGCTAGCACTTTTATGTTCTATACTGGTGCACCACAAAATACTAGACGTGCAAGTATTGATTTAGATAATTTAAGTGCTGCTAATAAATTAATGAAAGAAAATGGTATTGATAAATCTAAAGTTATTGTTCATGCACCTTATATTATTAATCTTGCTAATTCATTAAAAAAAGATTTTGCAGTTAGTTTTTTGAAAGATGAACTTAAAAGAGTTGAGACATTTGGAATGAAATATATTGTTTTGCATCCTGGTAGTCATGTTGGTTGTGGAGTAGATAAAGGTATTCAAAATATTATTGATGGGTTAAATGAAGTTTTAGGAGTTAGTGATGTTATGATTTTACTTGAGACTATGGCTGGTAAAGGAACTGAGATTGGTAGAAATTTCGAAGAAATAAAAAGAATAATAGATGGAATAGATAAAGAAAAGCAAAAATATATTGGTGTTTGTATGGATACATGTCATTTAAATGATGCTGGGTATGATTTATCAAGTTTTGATGATTTATTACTAAAATTCGACAATTTAGTTGGTATAGATATGATAAAATGTATTCATATAAATGATAGTAAAAATACAATAAATTCTCATAAAGATAGACATGCTAATATAGGTTATGGAACAATTGGTTTTGATGTATTAATTAATATTATATATAATGAGAAACTAAAAGATGTTCCTAAAATATTAGAAACACCTTATGTTGAAAAAAATGCACCTTATAAACAAGAAATAGAAATGATTAAAAATAAGAAATTTAAATCATTAGATTTTTAATGATAGGTAGTAATTTAAAATTTTTTCATAATTTTCTTTATTTACTACTTGTTTTAATTTTAAAAATGCATTATTATAGTTTTTGTGATATAAATCCCTCCAGTTATCTTTAATTATATTAGTTAAAGTTTCGGATTCATTATCATTTAGATAGATATTTTTAGTCTCAAAGAAACCTCTTACTATATATTTATTTATATCGTTTATGTTTTTACTTATAATTGATTCAAACATTATATCACCTAAATAATTATATGTATTATTTAATAAAATATGAAAGGAGTGAAGCAAGTGATAAAAAAAAGAAAAGTTAATTCTAATAAAAAGCGTCCTATTATAGATGAAAAGATGCTTGAAAGAAGACTTTTATTTTTACAAATAGTTGTTATTTTACTTTTTATTTTAATCATTGTTAAACTTATTTTAGTTATGCAAGTTGATCAGAAAAAACATACAAAAAGTCTTGCTAAACTTTCTAATAATATTATAGAAGGTACTTCAGCTCCTCGTGGTAGAATTCTTGATAGAAACTATAATATAATAGTTGATAATAAAGCTGTTAAGACAATTTATTATAAAAAAAGTAAAAATGTAGATGAAAAACGTGAAATAGAGCTTGCTTATCAAGTTAGTTCTCATCTTAATTTAAGTTATGATAAAGTAAGTGATGATATGTTAAAAGATTTTTATCTTGCTAAATATCCTGAAAAGTTAAAAAAACGTATTACTAAAAGTGAAAAAAATAAATTTGAACAAGGGAAAATTGATAGTAATACTATTAAAGAATTAAAATTAAAAAGAATAAAAAAAGAAGAGTTAGAAAAATTAAATGATGAAGATAGGCATGCAGCATATTTATATTATTTGATGAATAAAGGTTATATGTATGATGATAAGACTATTAAAACAGGAGATGAGGTAAGCGAAGAAGAATATGCTTATATTGCAGAGAATACACAAGATTTAGATGGCTTTTCTACAAAACTTGATTGGGAAAGAACTTATCCTTATGGAGATACTTTTAAAAGTATTTTAGGTAAAGTCTCAACTTCTACTCAGGGTGTTCCTGCTTCTTTAAAAAGTGAATATTTATCTAAAGGTTATTCTTTAAATGATAGAGTAGGACTTAGTTATATAGAAAAACAATATGAAGATTATTTAAAAGGTACTAAAGAAAAATATCAGGTAGTTAATTCACATGAATTAAAATTAATTAGTGATGGTAAAAGAGGGAATGATATTGTTCTTTCAATTGATATTAATTTACAAAAGCAAGTTGAAGAAATATTATCAGCTCAAGTTATGGCTGCTAAGGGTGAGGCAAATACCAATTATTATGATCATTCTAGTGTTGTTATACAAGATCCTGCAACTGGAGAGATACTGGCAATGAGTTCGAAAAGAATAGTTGATGGTAATATAATTGATAATACACCTACTATTCTTTCTAGTCCAATAACACCAGGTTCTGTTGTCAAAGGAGCTTCAATGCTTGTGGGATATAATACTGGTGCTATTAAAATAGGTGAAACTATGGTTGATGAGTGTATTAAAGTAGGTGGAACTCCTCAAAAATGTTCATCACATACATTGGGTAGAATAAATGATATCACAGCGCTTGCTAAATCTAGTAATGTTTATCAATTTAAAACAGCTATTAGAGTTAATGGACAAGAATATAGATATGATATGAAACTTAATTTTAATCAAAAAACATTTGACACTTATAGAAATATGTATCACTCATTTGGATTAGGTGTTAAAACAGGGATTGATTTACCATTTGAAAGTGCTGGGTATTCATCTGAAGATAAAGCTGCTGGTAATTTACTTGATTTTGTTATGGGTCAATATGAAACTTATACACCAATGCAACTTTCACAATATATAACAACAATTGCTAATGGTGGTGAAAGATTAGAGCCTCATTTATTAAAAGAAGTTCATAAAGTAACTGATTCTGAAAAAATAGGTGATGTTACTTTAAAAGTTGATAAAAAAGTTCTTAATAATATTGATACAAAACCTGAATATATGGCAAGAGTAAGACAAGGATTTTATGCTGTTATGCATGATCCGGGAGCATATGGAATTGGTTATATCGATAATAATTATTCTCCAGCAGGAAAAACTGGTACTTCTCAAAGTTTTCTTGATACTGATAATGATGGTGTAATTGATACTGAAACAATTACTAGTAGTTATATTGGTTATGCACCTTCAGAAAATCCAAGAATATCAATTATTGTAACAAGTCCAGATTCTTCTCATCCTAATTCTTCTACAGATTATGCTAGTTTAGTTACAATGCATATTACGAAAGCAATAACTAATAAATATTTTGAAATGTATCCTTAAATACTATACATATTTAGTATTTTATAGTATAATACTTTTAGAAAGAGGTGGAAGTTTTGAAAGAAGAAAGAAATATTGCAGTAGCAGTTATATTAACTCTTGTTACATGCGGAATTTATGGAATTTATTGGTTTATTGTTATGACAAATGATGTTAAAGAAGCTAGCGGAGATGATAGTATTGCAAGTGGTGGATTAGCTTTCTTATTAACTCTTGTTACATGCGGAATTTATGGATTCTATTGGGCTTATAAAATGGGTGAATTAATGAAAAAAGCTCAAGAAAAGCACAATGTAACTGTTAAAGATAATGCTGTTTTATATTTAATATTACAATTATTTGGTTTAAGTATAGTAAATTACTGCTTAATTCAAAGTGATTTAAATGAAATCGTTGCAAAAAATAAATAGGTTTACAAAATTGTAAATCTATTTTTTTATATTATAGGAATTAGGTTGGATATTTTTAATTTATAAAAAAACATGATTTTTGAAGTAATCATGTTTTTTTGTTGAGATAAAACAAAAAGAATTACTTAAAGTATGTTACTTTAAGAAATTCCCTCTATAATATAGATTGTATCATACTTTTAGATAAATTGAAA
>JAZUAY010000133.1:0-4719 GCA_045638205.1 Bacilli bacterium | reverse complement strand
GAGTTATTTATGTTTTTTAATAAATTTAGCTTTGATGAAGTTAAGTTTTATGTTGAATATAAATTTAATGTTTTGTTAGATAATAATGTTAAATATATTGACAAAAGTAAATATAATAGTCTATTGAAAAATGGTAATTGTGTTATTTATGTTGGCAATAATGATAATTCTGTTGTAGAATTAATCTTAATAAATAAGGAATTTGATACACCTATATATTATTATAAGAGTAGTAATAGTAAAATTTTATTTATTAAGAATGGTAGAATCGTTAATAGTATTAAAGTTACTAATAATAAAGAAAAATTGGAAAAAGTATTTGATAGCTATTACGTAAAGGCTTGTACTAAGGATTCAAAATGTTAAAATGTGAAAAGATAGAGCATTCTATTATTACTACTTATAGAAAGAAAATTTGGAGAAAATTTTCACGTGCTGTTAGAGATTATGAACTTGTTAATGAAGGTGATAAAATAGCAGTTTGTATTTCTGGTGGTAAAGATTCTATGCTTCTTGCTAAATTAATGCAAGAGTTGCAGAAGCATGGTAAATACAATTTTTCTTTGAAATTTATTGTTATGGATCCAGGTTATAAAAAAGATACTATTTCTAAAATTAAATATAATGCTAAAATACTTAATATTCCCATTAAAATATTTGAATCTGATATATTTTCAGTTTCTACTAAATTAAATAAGGAACATCCTTGTTATATGTGTGCTAGAATGCGTAGGGGATTTCTTTATAAGAAAGCTAAAGAGCTTGGATGCAATAAAATAGCTTTGGGTCATCATTTTGATGATGTTATTGAAACAGTTCTTTTAAGTATGTTTTATGGTGGTGAATATAAAAGTATGCCTCCTAAGCTTAAAAGTACTAGTTTTGAAGGAATGGAGCTTATTAGACCACTTTATTTAATAAGAGAAGATGATATTATTTCTTTTGCTACATATCATGAGTTGTCGTTTATTAATTGTGCTTGTTCTTTTACTGAAAAAAATACCGATTCTAAAAGATTGGAAATGAAAAAATTAATTAAAGAGTTAGAAAAAAATAATAAAAATATTCCTATGAATATTTTCAGAGCTACTGAAAATATTAGTATTGATACTTTACTTGGTTATAAAAAAGATGGAGTTAAATATAATTTTTTTAATAAATTGTAATAATTGGACATTTTTTCTCATAAAACTTGTCTAATTTTTTGTATTATGTTATTCTATAGGCGAAAGGAGTTAATGAAAGAGAGGTATATATAATGAAAAATAAGTTTTTTAAAGTATTTTACATAATTTTATTATTAACATTAATAATTACAAATGTTAATGCTAAGGAATTAGTAGTTGCTTCTGAAGATGTAGAACAAACTGGTAAATATGATTCAATTAGATTTGTTTTTGGTAAAACAATTACCAATAAGGCTGATGTTGATGGACTATCAATTATAGCAGGAGAGGTGCTTACTTTAGATGGTAAAACACCTTATGGATTTTATGCTGGACGAGTACTTAGTGTTAGTGAAAATGTTTTGAAAGATGTTTTTGTAGCAGGTGATGATATTACTTTAACTGAGAAAGCTTTAGTTGGTAGAGATGCTTTTATAGCTGGTAATAATGTTAAAATAAAAGCAGTAATTCAAAGAGATTTGAGACTAGGAGCATCGAGTGTTGATTTAAGTGGTGCTACAATAAAAGGAAATGCTAATGTAGATGCTGAAGAAATAAAACTTGATGATAATACAAAAATTTTAGGTACATTAACATATTCAGAAGATACTAAGATATCTGGTTTATCTGATAAAAATGCAAAAAATGTAGAAGTTACAAAGGCTAAAGAGGTTACTGAAACAAGTGAAAGTATTAGTGATATTGTTATAGAAAAAGTTACTAATTTTATAATGTCAACTGCGAGAGCATTTATTGTTATGATTATATTATTGTGGTTATTACCTAAATTAAATAATAAAATAAAAGATGAAGAATTTGAACTTTCAAATGTTGTTAAAACTTCTTTAATTGGTTTAGGTACTTTAATAGTTATTCCAATAGTTAGTTTAATAGCATTATTTACAGGACTACTATCATCTTTATCTTTAATTATATTTGCAGTTTATGCAGTAAGTTTATATTTATCAAGTATCTTTGTATATTACATAGTTGGTAATTATATTGATGAAAAGTTTATAAAAAAGGATAATATGTATTTATCATTAATATGTGGTATTCTTTTAGTTAAATTAATTGCCTTAATTCCTATATTAGGTGGTATAATTAGTTTTGTAACGCTATTATATGGATTAGGTATAATATTAAATTATATAAATTCATTAAGAAAAGAAAATTAATTTGTATAAAAAATTATAAATCTACCTTTATATTTTTAGAGGTGGATTTTTTATGAGCTTTAAAAGAGTTGAGATAAGCGGTGTTAATACTAGTAATTTGGAAGTATTAAGTAATGATGAGATGATATATTTGTTTAAAAAAATGAATGAGGGTGATACTTTTGCTAGAAATCGGCTTGCTAGTGGTAATTTGAAACTTGTGTTATCCATTATTAGAAAATATAATAATCATGAAAATTTGGATGATTTGTTTCAAGTAGGTTGTATTGGACTTATGAAAGCGATTGATAATTTTGATATCAATCATGGTGTGAGATTTTCAACTTATGCAGTTCCTATGATTATGGGTGAAGTTAAACGCTATATTCGTGATAATTCAACTATGCGTATTAGTAGATCATTAAAGGATTTAAGGGTTAAAATTATTAGGTTTAGAGAAGAAGAAATGTTAAGATGTGGTAAAGTTCCTAGTATTGAAAAAGTAGCAGAATATTTGGATAGTTCTATATATGAAGTTACACTTGCTTTGCAATCGTTAAAAGAGCCTATTAGTATTCATAGTCCAATCTATGATGATGGTGGGGATACAATTTATTTATATGATCAAATAAGTGATGAAAAAAATTCTCTTAAAAAATTGGATTTATTATTATCTTTAAAAGATGCGGTTAAAAATTTAGAATCACGTGAAAAATATATTCTTGATGAAAGATTTATTACTGGAAAAACACAAACTGAAATAGCAGAAGAGCTTATGATTAGTCAGGCTCAAGTTTCAAGACTTGAACAAAATGCTATTAAAACATTAAAAAAAACTTTGAAACATTAAGAATAATTGTTTCTTTTTTTTAGTATTATTAAATAGGTGATTTGTGTTGCGTTTATCTGATTTACAAAGTAAAAATTTAGTTAATATAGTGGATGGTAAAAATATTGGTAATATTATTGATGTTAAAATAAATAGTGAAAATGGAAATATAGCTTCTTTAATTGTTGAAGAAAAGAATAGTCCTTTTTCAATATTTAATAAGGATAATGAGGTAGAAATATACTGGAATAATATAAAAAAAATAGGAGAAGATGTTATTTTAGTTGATTTTAAATGAAAAAAATTATTTATGTTTTATTTTTTAGTTTTATAGGAACTTTTGTGTTTATATATTTTATTAATAAAAAAGTTTCCCCTAGTATTTTAAAGTATTCTACAGTTGAAGCCGATAGATTTGCTTCTGTTATTATTAATACTTCTTTTAAAACAGTTACTAAAAATAATAATAGTAATCTAGTTAGTATTTCTAAAAATAGTATTGGTGAAATAAAAGAAATTAATTTTGATACTGATAAAGTTAATTATCTACTTAGAAGTATAACTAAAGATATTCAAAAAAATGTATTACTTGTTGAAGAAGGTAAAACTGATAATTTTGATATATCTAGTAGTCTTAAAGGTAATAATTTCAAACATATCAGGAAAGGTGTAGTTTGTGAAATGCCTGTTGGTAGTATTTATAGTAGTAGTTTTATGGCAAATTATGGGCCAATTATTCCTATAAAATTAACTTTTATTGGTAATGTTTCTACTTCCATTGATACTACTGTTAAATCATATGGTATTAATAATGCTTATATTGAAGTGGATGTTTTAGTTGAAGTAAATGAAAGAATTAGTATTCCTAGTTTGACAAAAAATGTAAAATTGCGTAAAAAATTACCAATTGTGATGAAAGTAATTCAAGGAACTATTCCTGATTATTATGGTGGTGGTTTTGAAAATTCTTATAATTATGTATTACCAATAAAATAAAAAGAGCTTTAATATTTATAAAATACATGTTACAATTGTGTTAGAAAGGTTGATAAATATGGAGAAAATAGTAGTTGATAATAATAGTTATGTATTAGAAAAAAATGATGAGGAGGCTTTTAATTTAGATGAATTTAGACATCTATATACTGAGTATTTTTATGATTTTGATTATATTTTAGGTGATTATGCATATGATAAATTGAGACTTAAAGGATTTTGTGTAAAAGGGAGTCCTAGATATAGTGAAATCAATGATATTAAAGGATTAGATAAATATATTGAGGATTATTGTTCTTATAAAGCTAAATGTTTTTTATTAAAAAAAGTCAAGTAAATACTTGAAATTAATTTTAAATATGATAAAATAGTATTATAATGATAATAAGGAGAGATAGAATTTATGGAAGATAACAAAATTATGACCATTGTAAATGAAGATGGTAAAGAAGAAAAGGTAGAGGTTGTTATAGCCTTCGAATTTAAGGATACTAAGAGAGAGTATATTGTTTATACTAAAAATGAGAAAGATGATAATGGAAATATTACTGTTTATGTTTCAAATGTTGAC
>JAZUAY010000132.1:0-6191 GCA_045638205.1 Bacilli bacterium | reverse complement strand
TTTAATAATAAAATATTATTTAAAACAGGTAATATTAAATTTGAATCTCGTTTGATTAATGGAACATATCCAAATACTTCTAATTTATTACCTGATGAATCTTTACTTAAAGTTACAACAACATTATTATTAATTTCAGTAAAATAATAATTAATAGAATATTTATCAGTAATAGTTTTATCAAGATACATAATATTAGGAATAATAATCATATTAACTTCATTATTATCTAATGCCTTAAATAAACTATCTATATCTTCATAAGTTTTAAATGAGGTATTACTAGCACTTTTTAAATAATAACTAATATCATCACTATCACTTTTAAAAACTCCAAAAGTAAGGTTTTTCATATCTTTAATATTATTAATTCTTTGATAATCCTTACCGATAGCAATATAATTATCAGTAAATAATAGTAAATCATTACTAGATATTTTTTCATCTTCTTTTAACACTCTAATCCTAAAACTATCAGTCTTAGCAGTTGATTCTTTTAAATAAGGTATTTTATTAAATTCTAAATCAACTGCATCTTCAAAATCATTAATAAAATCGAAAAAAACTCCATTTCCATTCATTCCATATAAAGGATAATTATTAATAATTTCAAAATCAACTACTTTTTCTTTATTTTCTTCTACCCATTTTTTCTCAACAACAGTTAAACTAGTAGTTTTATCTTCTTTATTGTAGTAACGATAAACTCCCACAAAAGCAACTATTGCAATAATAATAGGTATATAAATAATAAGTCTTTTTTTCATAAAATTTAACACATCCTACCTATCTAATGTCCAAGAAACATCTTGTTTGTTATGATGACGATATCCAATTATAGGAAAAGTTGCATCATCATCTTTATCTATAAATATTTGAACATCATAAAACTTTTTCTCATCATCACTAAGTTTTTCTAAAACTTTAACTGACAAATTTTTAGCATCATCACGAGACACTTCATTTTTTATAAAAATTTCTGAATTAATTATTCTACCCTGTACATAAGTCTCAACTTTTTCTACTTGTCCACTTGATTCAACATTATCATCAATTTCACTTAATTTACTTTTTGATATTTTAACACTTTTAATACCATTTAATCTATCACCATATAAAGCTTTATTATCAACATTATAATCTGATAGCATTAAACCAAGTATTATTACTAATATTGCAAGAAGTACAAGTAAAATAATAATAACCTTATCTTTTTTTAGTCTAACTTTTTTCACATAAACCATCTCCTAGTATATTATATATTATACACTAAAGATCAAAACTAATCAATTTTTTCTAGTGCTTCTTTTAAAATTTTATTACAAGAAATAGGATCAACACTACCTTTAGTTTCTTTCATCACTTGACCCATAAGATATTTAAAAGCATTAGTTTTACCTGATAAATAATCTTTAACACTTGTCTCATTATTAGATATTACTTTTGAAACAACTTCTAAAATCATACTATCATCTTTAATATTAGAAATATTTTTTTCTTCACATATTGTATTCAAATCTTTATCACTTTCTAAAATATCCACAAGAATTGTCTTAACATTTTTACTAGAAAGTTCTCTTGAACTAACTTTTTCCACAAGTTCTGTGAATTTTTTATCATCCATCATTGTTTCATTAATATCTATATTCTTTTTATTTAAATATGATGAAATATCACCTAATAATAAGTTTGTAGCACAAACAAAATCCATTTTTTTATTAACAAACTTATTAAGATAATCACTTAAACTACGATTAGCAATAAGCTTTTCTATATTTATAGAACTAATTCCTAAATCACTATAAATTTCTCTTCGCGCATCAGGTAACATTGGCATATCCTTTAAAACATCTTCAATATAACTATCAGTAAGATGAATATAAGGAATATCTGGTTCTGGAAAATAACGATAGTCATTACCAACTTCTTTAACACGCATCAAAACTGTATCATTAAGTTTAGAATCAAATCTTCTAGTTTGTTCTCTAAATATCTCACCCTTATCAAGAAGTTTTACTTGTCTTTCATACTCCTTTTCCAAACTAAGATAAACATTACTAATAGAACCAATATTTTTAATTTCAACTTTTACACCAAGTGGATCTGACTCTTTTTCTCTAATAGATAAATTAGCATCACATCTCATAGATCCTTCTTCCATTTTACAATCAGATATTTCCGCATATAATAAAAGTTCTCTTAATTTTTCTATATAAAGCTTTGCTTCCATACTAGATTTTATACAAGGTTTAGTAACTATTTCAATTAAAGGTACACCTGCTCTATTAAAATCAAGTAAAGTTACATCACCTCTATGAGCACTTTTACAAGTATCTTCTTCAATATGTATTTCTTCAATCTCTATTTTTTTCTTAACACCATCATAGACTATTTCAACATAACCATCATATCCAATAGGAGTTCTAGCTTGTGTAATTTGATAGTTTTTAGGATTATCTGGATAAAAATAATTTTTTCTATCAAAATGCATTTCTCTTCTAATATTACAATTTAGGACTTTACAAGCACGAATAGCAGTATTAACAACTTCTTTATTTATTGTAGGGAGCGTCCCAGGATGACCTAAATCAACCACATTAGTTAAACTATTAGCACTCATACCATAACCATTTTTAGAATTAGAAAAAATCTTTGTTTTAGTATTAAGTTCAACATGAACTTCAATACCAATTGTTCTAATGTAATCAGTCATTAATATCACCTGCTTTTAAGTTAAGATTTAGTTTCTTTTCAATAAAACTTGCTAATTTATAAATTGTAGCCTCATCAAATGGTTTACCAATTATTTGCATACCAATAGGTAAATTGTCAATTTTTCCCATAGGAAGATTTAATCCAGGAAGTCCTGCCATATTAACAGGAATAACTAAAACATCATCCATAAAACTTTTATTAACATCAACTGTTTTACTATCAATTGGGTAAGCAACAGTAGTTGTTGTAGGGCCAATAATTAAATCATAATTTTTAAATGCATCCATAAAACTTGTTCTAATATCACTTCTAATAGACATTGCTTTATCAAAATATTCTCTTGCATTTTCACCACTAAGTAAATATGAACCAACCATTATTCTCCTTTTAACTTCTTCTCCAAATCCTTCTTCACGACTTAAATAATACAACTCATCAATATTTTTAGGATTCTCTGTTGAATAACCATATCTAATTCCATCATAACGAGCAAGGTTACTTGATGCTTCACCCATAGCAATAATTTGATATAGACTAACAGCGTTTTCAATATATTTTATATCAATATAATCAATGGTTGCACCAGCAGTTTCAAGTATTTTTATAACATCTTTTAGTTTATTTTTAACATCATCAGAAACTATATCACTCATAAAATAATTAGGAACTGCAATTTTCATACCTTTTACATCTTGACCAATATATCTAGTAAAATCCTCATCATCTTTAATAGCAGTAGTTAAATCTTTTGGATCATTTCCTACAATTTTAGATAAAAGTAAAGCATTATCATAAACATTTTTAGAAATTGGTCCAATTTGATCTAAGCTTGATGCAAAAGCAATTAAACCATAACGAGAAACACGACCATAAGTAGGTTTCATACCAACAAGACCAGTATAACTAGCAGGTTGACGAATAGAGCCACCTGTGTCAGTTCCAAGAGCTAAAGGAACAAAACGTGATGCAACAGCAGCCACACTTCCACCAGATGAACCACCAGTAATTTTAGATTTATCAAATGGATTTCTAGGTGTACCAAAATAACTTGTTCTAGAAGTAGATCCCATAGCAAACTCATCCATATTAGTTTTACCAATAATTATCATTTTAGAATCACGAATCTTATCAATAACAGTCGCGTCATATATAGGAGTATAATTTGAAAGCATTTTAGAAGCACAAGTTGTTAATATTCCTTTAGTAGAAATATTATCTTTAATAGCAATAGGAATACCCCATAATAAATTATCTTTATCAACATCACCTATTTTTTTACAAGCATCAATTGCACTTTCTTTATCAAGAGTAATAAAAGCATTAATATCTTTATTATTTTCAATTCTTGTAAATGCTTCCATAACTAAATCAAGTGGAGTTATTTCACCACTAACTAATAATTCATGAATTTCTACAATACTTTTATCTAAATATTTACTCATTTATAACCACCGGCACTTCCACATAATTTCCATTTTTTCTAGGAACATTTTTTAGTACTTCACTAGCATCTAACATACTACCTTCATAATCCTCTCTTAAAGTAGCATCATGAGAAAATGGAGCAATAATAAAATCATCATCATAACCAGATACATTATTTATTTTTTCTACGCTTTCCATAAGTTGTCCCAATTCTACTCTATATTTTTCTACTTCACTATCACTTATTTTAATTCTAGCAAGTTCTGCAACATGTTTAACTTCATCTACTGATAATTTTGAAGACATATTTTTCTCCTCCCAACTTACAATATTATATCATGATTTACCATATATTGAAAGTAAAAAAAAGAATTAAGCTTATACTTAACTCTAATTTTAAATTAATAATTTTCTTTCTTTAATTCAAAGTAACTTTGTGGATGATCACAAACTGGACAAACTCCTGGAGCACTCTTACCAATAACAACATGTCCACAATTCCTACAAATCCAAATTTTATCTTCATCGCGAGAGAATACAACTTCATCTTCAATATTTTTAAGTAATTTTCTAAATCTTTCTTCATGATGTTTTTCAATTTCCCCTACTGCCCTAAATTTAAATGCTATATCTTTAAATCCTTCTTCTTCTGCTGTTTTAGCAAATTCTTCATACATATCAGTCCATTCATAGTTTTCTCCATCTGCTGCATCAGCTAAATTAACTTTAGTATCAGGAACACTACCATCATGTAATAATTTAAACCACATTTTAGCATGTTCTTTTTCATTACCAGCAGTTTCTTCAAATAATTCAGCTATTTGTTGATATCCATCTTTTTTAGCCTTACTTGCATAATAAGTATATTTATTTCTAGCTTGACTTTCTCCTGCAAAAGCAGCCATTAAATTTGCCTCAGTCTTACTTCCTTTTAGTTCCATAATATCACTCCTTCCAAATAGAAACTAACTAAATATATCTTAACGAAATTAATAATAAAAGTCAAGTATCACAATATAAAAAGGAGCCGAACTCTCCTTTTTAATATCCAAAAAAATCATTAAAGAAATCATCATTAAACTGATAATCATCAGAATAATTATAATCAGGAATACTTTGAATATTTTCTCCTACTCCATTACCATTTATTATTCTATAATTATTTTTAACAAAATAAACAATTTTTTTACTAACAATAAAAGATATTAATAAATTACAAATCAACAATGATACTATCAATAAATAATATTTTTTATTATCCCTAACTTGTTTTTCTCCACAACCTGCACAAAACAAATCTGTACTGTTAACTATAGTTCCACATTTTTTACAATTCATAAATTTAACCTCACTTTACATATTTTTAATATTTAATAATTCTAGTAATATATTAAAATCATTATCTAAAAGTTCAAAATCACAAAATTCTTTTAGTATACCTATATTACCATAACTTACTACTACATCAGAAAATTTTGCCCCTAATATATCACTATATTTGCTAGCAACATATAATGTTTTATAATGTTTTCTAGAAAGCTCTACTAATCTTCGTTTTTGCAAAGAATTAAGTTTAACAAAAACATCATTATTATTTATAATATCTAAAAGCATAATATCATTACATCTATCTATATCAATATTTTCAATATTATAATTACTACCTATCATTTTTTGAATAACATTCCTATTTAAATCAGATAAAATTTTGACATCAATATTATTTTTATTAAGTTTTTTAATATTTTTTAATACACCTTTACTAATAATATTTTTAAATAATATAAATCCCATAAAAGTCATATTTTTAGCATCATCAAACACAGGTTGTATTTTTGTATTTTTAATTGCAATCATATAAGTATCCATTCCTAAAGACTCATATTTTTTTAATTTATCAAGTATATTATTTTTCATTAATTTATCTATTCTTTTAACACCATTATTAGTATATACTTTATTACAAATATCTATAACATTACGACCTCTAACAATTAATTTATAATCATCTATACCCTTTAAAATTATTTTATTCATTTCAAAACCAAGAA
>JAZUAY010000131.1:0-1658 GCA_045638205.1 Bacilli bacterium | reverse complement strand
TATTATCTTATTTTCTAGTTTATATTTATTATCATACCTTAATTTTAATATAATTGATATTAACAATAATGATAATGATATTATTAGATTATCATATGTCACCATAGAACATAAAAATAGAGTCATTGGTATTAAACTTATTGCAAATATTGTTTTCTTGAAACAAGGTGTAATTTTAATTGCATTATATATAATATAAATTGATAATATAAGAGAAAACAATCTTGCAAAGCATAACATATATGAAAAACTGGGATTGTTTATATTATATATTTTTGCCATTATATTGGAAAATAAAATACCTGAAGCTGGTGCAATATAAACTATTGGGGTTGTTCTTGATGAACTATATGGTGAAAATGATTTTTCCCCTTTATCTTCACTATATTGCATGGACATATAATCTTGTTTTTCAACTTTTCCTGCTAAATAAAGTGTTAATTTTTTTGGCATTATATTTCCAGATTCTCCTTTTTTTACTGTTGAAAAAAATTTGCCTTTAGATACTAAATACGATTTTGTAAAATGACTTGTTTCATCTGGAGAACTAAATGGCGGGGTTATAAATATAAATATTAACCCAAATGTTAATGCTATAAAAATATATAATTTTTCTACTTTCATATATTACATGTCATCTCCATTCATTTAAATATTATACAATAGATAACATAGGTTGTAAATTATTTATAAAATCTTAGTACTAAATACATTATATTATAAAATAAAATCGCTGTTATTGTATAAAATAGTATTATTTCATTATTTTTATTTTCTTTTGTTTTAGTCATAAATAATAATAATAATGGGAATAAAATTGGTATAAAATATCTACTTTGTACTCCTAAAATTTCGTTATTTCCTACTGGTGTCCATGATAAATATAATGCTGTCCAGATTAGGCAATATATTATAATAATTATTATGGACAATACTACTTTTAACTTTTTATCAACTACTTTTGTATCTACAGTTTCAGTAAAAGTTAGATATAATAATGTAAATAGTATAACAAAATTAGTTAAATTAAATAATGCATTATTTTTATTTAAGTACCCTAATAATGAAAATGTATTAAATCCAAAAAACATATTATTTGACTCAGTTAAAGTTTCTTTTGTTAATATTTTGGCATATTTTATTGGATTAGTTAAAATATACTTTAATTGTCCTGAAACACTAGTGTTTGCAATTCTTGCATCTCCTGCTACATCATGTGTTAAAACTGGAAGAATAAATGTTGACATCATTGTTAAAAATAGTATGATTGTACTTATTTTTGTAATTTTAGCTGCTTTTTCATTTTCGAATTTTTCATTCGGTATTAATAAAATTAGCAAAAACATTGGACAATATATTGCTTTTGGTAATGAGGCCCATAATATACTTATAATAAATAATAACAAATATTTAAATTCAATTTTTTTTGATGACAACATTTTTAAAAATGCTGCAAATCCTAATATTAATCCTGCTGTTATTGTTGAGTCATATGAAAATTGAGATGCCAAATACATATTAGATGGAAATAACCCTATTAAGAATAATATTTTTTTTGCATATGGTATAATTTTTATTGCTAAAAACATCATAAATATATATAGAATTAGGTTAAATAATTTTGTTATATATATTGTATTTATAAAATTTAATCTTAT
>JAZUAY010000130.1:0-6867 GCA_045638205.1 Bacilli bacterium | reverse complement strand
ATAAAATAGAAAATAGGAGGAAAAAATGGAAAGTAATAATATAATTAAATCGGTAATAATTATCATTCTAGGCGGAATCGTTTTATTTGCAATGTTATACAATAGTAAATATATGACAGAGGATTCGATAAAATTTAAACAGGAATATGAAAAACTTAATGGAGAAAAAACTAAATCAGGCAATACTATGCGAACAGTAACCATAGAAACAAAAAACCCCATAATATATCAAAAAGCTGAAGATATAGTAAAAAGAATAGATAAAAAAGAAACTTTTGTAG
Organism: Bacilli bacterium; assembly: GCA_045638205.1. GTDB lineage: Bacteria > Bacillota_I > Bacilli_A > RF39 > UBA660 > UBA2730. The sequence continues at coordinate 6,586 of JAZUAY010000130.1, read as the reverse complement.
TATATTTTGGTTTTGCAGAATGTCCATGGTGTAGAAGTGTAATAGAGCCAATGATAACATCAGCAGAAAAAAATAAAATAGATAAAATTTATTATGTAAATGTCCTAAAAATAAGAGATAATTATGAATTAGATCAAAATGATAATCCAACAATTAAAACTAACGGATCAAAAGGCTATAAAGAATTAATTAAAAGACTAGAAAATATTTTAGATAATTATACATTAGAAACAAAAGATGGCACAGAAGTTGATTTAGGAGAAAAAAGAATATATGCACCTAATGTAATAGGAATAGTAAATGGAGAAGCTAAAATTTTAGAAACAGGAATAAGTGAACAAGAAACTAATCCATATATGAAACTAACAAGAAGTATGAAAAAAGATAGTGAAGAAAAGTTTAATAAAGTATTTGAACTAATAAAATGAACTAGTGAAAACTAGTTTTTTATTTGGATAAGTTGATATAATAACAAAAATAATATATAATAAAAAATGAAATAATTTTTAATTACAAGGAGGTTTAAGGTATGAAAGGAATTATTTTAGCAGGAGGAAGTGGAACAAGATTATATCCAATGACACAGGCAACATCTAAACAATTATTGCCTATATATGATAAGCCAATGATATATTATCCACTTGCAACGTTAATGGAAGCAGGAATAAGAGACATTTTATTAATAACAACAAAAGAAGATCAACCAGGATTTAAAAGATTATTTGGAGATGGAAGTGAATTTGGATTAAATTTAGAATATATAATTCAACCTTCACCTGATGGACTTGCCCAAGCATTTTTATTAGGAGAAGAATTTATTGGTGACGATGAATCAGCTATGGTATTAGGAGACAATATTTTTTATGGAGCTGGATTAATAGAAAAATTAAGACAAGCAAGAGTAAATGCTGAAGAAGGAAATGCTACAATTTTTGGATATCAAGTAAAAGATCCAAATAGATTTGGTATCATGGAGTTTGATGAGAATAGAAATGTTATAGGAGTTGAAGAAAAACCAGATTTTCCAAAAAGTAATTATGCTATAACAGGACTATATTTTTATCCAAAAGGAGTATCAGAAAAAGCTAAATTAGTAAAACCATCTGAAAGAGGAGAATTAGAAATAACTGATTTAAATGCTATATATTTAAATGACAAAAATTTAAAAGCAGAATTATTAGATTTAGATGGATATACATGGTATGATACAGGAACAAGAGATAGCCTAAAAGCAGCTATAGATATGGTACAATCAACAGAGAATCAGGGCGATAGAATAATATTCTGTCCAGAAAAAATAGCCTATGAAAATGGCTGGATTGATGATGAAAAGTTAGAAAAAAGAGCAGAACTAATGAGTAAGAATGAATATGGAAAATATTTAAAAAAGGTATTAATCAAAGGAAGATAATTATAAATGATAAATAATGAGTTTGAAAAAGAACGTTGTGAAGAAAAATGTATAGATTTCAAATCAAATATAATAGCAACTAATTTAAAAGATTGTTACATAATAGAAGAAAACAAGTTTGGTGATGACAGAGGATATTTTACATCAGTAACAAATAAACAATTAGAGGCTTTAGGTTTTAAAAATTGGTCACAAAAAAGTGAATCAATGTCGGCAAAAGGAACAATAAGAGGCTTACATTTTCAAAAAGATCCATATTGTCAGGCTAAAGTTGTTAGTTGCACTAAAGGAGCAGTTTTAGATGTCGTAGTAGATATGAGAAAAGATTCTGAAACATATGGAAAATACACAAAAGTAGAATTGACACCTGAAAATGGACGAATGTTATATGTGCCACGAGGTTATGCTCATGGATTCTTAGCTTTAACAGATGATGCAACATTTAATTATATGGTTGATAATGAGTATGCTCCAAGAATGGAAGGTGGAATATTATGGAATGATCCAGCAATAAATATTCCATGGCCAGAAATATTTAAAGAATATGAAATTGATAAACCATTGTTATCAGAAAAAGATAATAATAGAGAATTATTACAAGAAAGTGAAGTTAACTTTTTAAGAAGAGAAAAAAGATATTTAGTAACAGGAGTCTATGGACAATTAGGTCATGACATAGTTAAAGAATTAAATGCTAGAGGCGAAAGAGACATTTTAGCAATTGATAAAGATGAGTTAGATATAACTGATAGAGAACAAGTTATGAAAATAGTAAAAGCATATAAACCAGATGTTATATTTCATTGTGCCGCATGGACAGCAGTAGATAAAGCAGAAGAATTAAAAGATTTATGTGAAAAAGTAAATGTTGAAGGTACAAAAAATTTAACTGATGCTTCTATAGAAGTAGGAGCCAAAATAATATATATGTCAACAGACTATGTTTTTGATGGTAAAAAGGTTGGATTATATAAAGAAGAAGATGAGCCAAATCCAAAAAGTGTATATGGAGAAACTAAATATAGAGGAGAATTAGAAGTAAGAAGAAATCCAAAACACTATATCACAAGAATATCTTGGGTATTTGGCATCAATGGCAATAATTTTATAAAAACAATGCTAAAATTAGCAGATAAATATAAAGAGTTAACAGTAGTAGATGATCAAATTGGTTCACCAACATATACTGTAGATTTAGCAAAATTACTAGTAGAAATGGCAGAAACTGATAAATATGGTACATATCATGTCAATAATGAAGGATTTTGTTCATGGGCAGAGTTTGCTAAATATATAATGGAATCAAATAATAAAAAAACCATCATAAAACCCGTAAGTACTGAAAAGTATTATGAAAATAAAGATACCAACTTTATAGCATATCGCCCAAGAAATTCTAAATTAAGTAAAGAAAAACTACAAAAAAATGGTTTTCAACTATTACCAACATGGCAAGATGCAACTAATAGATATTGTAAACAACTAACCAAATCAAAAAAATGGTGGTTAGAAAATTTAAAATAAAAAAGAGGTGACTAAGTGAAATTTTTAATAACAGGAGGAGCAGGATTTATTGGAAGTAATTACATGCATTATGTAGTAAGTAAATATCCTGAAGATAATTTTGTATGTTTAGATGCCTTAACATATGCAGGTAATTACAATAATATAAAGGATTTAGAAGAAAAAGAAAATTATAAGTTTATTAAAGGGGATATCAGAGATGAAAAATTTATTGATGAACTATTTAAAGAAGAAAAATTTGATATAGTAATAAATTTTGCAGCCGAATCTCATGTTGACAATTCAATAAAAAATCCAAAAATATTTTTAGAAACAAATATACTTGGAACACAGATATTAATGGATGCATCAAGAAAATACAATATAAAAAGATATCATCAAGTGTCAACTGACGAAGTATATGGAGACCTACCACTAGATAGACCAGATCTTTTATTTACAGAAGAAACACCAATACATACATCAAGTCCTTATTCATCGTCAAAAGCTAGTGCTGACTTATTAGTAGGTGCATATCACAGAACTTATGGATTACCTACAACAATAAGTAGATGCTCCAATAATTATGGACCATATCAATTTCCAGAAAAGCTAATACCAGTAGTTATATCAAAAGCATTAAAAGATGAGCCTATCCCAGTATATGGATCTGGAGCTAATATAAGAGATTGGATTAATGTAATAGATCATAATATTGGAGTAGATTTAATAGTAAGAAAAGGCAAAGTTGGCGAAGTTTATAATTTAGGAGGGAATTCGGAAAAATCTAATTTAGAAGTAGTAAAAACCATTTTAAAACAAATGGGCAAAAGTGAAGATTTAATAACATTTGTAGATGATAGATTAGGTCATGACTTAAGATATGCAATAGACTCTTCAAAAGTAGAAAAAGAATTAGGCTGGAAATTAACATATACATTTGATAGTGGAATAAAAGAAACAGTAAATTGGTATTTAAATAATACTGATTGGATAGAAAATATTAAAAGTGGAGAATACAAGAATGCTTATAAACAAAAATAAGCATTTTTCTATTAGTAAAAATATGTCAACTGCCAGAAAAATAGTTTAAATATAGTATGTTATATTAATAAATTAGTGTATAATTATATTAATATAGAGGTGTAGCTTATGGATATAAAGTTTAAAACTGCTACATACGAAAATGTAGAAGATATTATATCATTATGTAATGAATGTTTTGAGGAACCATTGGATTTTGAATATGCTAGAAAATTATTTAAACAAGGTGAAGCAGATGAAAACCAAATATATTTAATAGGAATAGCTGATAATAAAATAGTCGCTCATACCAAAATAACAATAATTCCTACAATGTATAAAACAATGAATAATTATGCTATTTTAAATCATGTCTGTGTAAAACCAGAATATAGAAGAAATAACATAGCCACAAAAATGTTATATGAGTGTGAAAGAATAGCTAATGATAAAGGCTGTGTAGCTATGGAATTATGGTCAGCTGATTTTAGAAAACCAGCTCATGAATGCTATAAAGCATATGGATTTAAACCTACAAATTGTATTTTCTTTAAAAAGAATGTTGACTGGGAAGTATTATAAAACAAAACGCATTAAAAAGATGCGTTTTATTATTTACTTCAAAACATAATAGTGATACAATAAAAAACGCAAATACAAAAAGTGGAGGCTATTATGATATTAGAAAAAATACAAAAACCAAGTGATTTAAAAACATTAACTTTAAAAGAAAAAGAAGCTTTAGCTACAGAAATAAGAGAAACTTTAATAAAAAACATAAGTAAAACAGGTGGACATTTAGCCTCAAATTTAGGTGTAGTAGAATTAACTATAGCACTATATTCAAATTTAGATTTACCAAAAGATAAAGTTGTATGGGATGTTGGACATCAAACTTATATTGCCAAGATGTTAACGGGTAGATATAATAAATTTCATACATTAAGGAAAAAGGGAGGCTTATCAGGGTTTCCAAAAACAGAAGAATCTATCTATGATAGTTTCAATACTGGTCACAGTTCTACTTCAATTTCAGTCGCTCTAGGAATGGCACGAGCAAGAGATATTTTAAAAAAAGATAATAAAGTTGTAGCAGTAATTGGAGATGGAGCATTAACTGGAGGTATGGCAATAGAAGCCTTAAATGATGCTGGAATCAGCAAAAACGATTTAATAGTAATATTAAATGATAACGAAATGAGTATCTCAAAAAACAGTGGAGGCTTATCAAAATTTTTATCACGCCTAAGAACAAAAAGAACCTATTTAAAATTAAATACATACATTAGAAAAGAAGTAAATAAGATACCATATTTAGGTAAAAAAATTACAAGAATAGTAACAAAAATAAAAAGTAGTATCAAAGAATTAGTAATACCTAAAATGTATTTTGAGAATATTGGATTCAAATATATTGGTCCACTTGATGGACATAATATAGAAGAATTAATTGATACTTTTGAAAGAATTGATAGTATAAAAGGACCAATACTAATTCATGTAGTAACAACAAAAGGGAAAGGATACAAATATGCAGAACTTGAACCAAATAGATATCATTCTGTTTCAAGTTTTGATATAGAAAAAGGAATACCTCATAAAAAACAAAACGATTATTCACATTGTTTAGGAGATAAATTAGTAGAAATGGCTAGAGAAAACAAAAAAATAGTAGCTATAACAGCAGCAATGGAAGAAGGAACTGGATTAGAAAAATTTGCCAAAAAATACAAAGATAGGTTTTTTGATGTAGAAATAGCAGAACAACATGCCATAACTTTAGCAGCGGGAATGGCAAGCACTGGTTTAATACCAATTATACCAATATATTCATCCTTTTTACAAAGAGCATATGATAATATAGTTCATGATATAGCACTTGGAAATTTACATGTCATAATATGTATAGATAGAGCAGGAATAGTAGGTAGCGATGGAGAAACACATCAAGGCTTACTTGATATATCCTTTTTAAATACCATTCCTAATATGACTATAATGTCACCAAAAAACTATGAAGAGTTAAACAAAATGTTAGAGTTTAGTATTAATGCGAAAGGACCAATAGCAATAAGATATCCAAGAGGAAATGAGGAAGACTATATTTTTAAAAAATGTAATAAAGTAGAGATTGGAAAAGCTGAAATCTTAAAAACAGGTGAAGATATAACAATAATTGGGTTAGGCAAAATGGTCGCAAAAGCATGTGTTGTTGCAGAAAAACTATCAAAAGATGGTATTAATGCAGAAGTTATAAATATAAGATTTGCAAAACCGATAGATAAGAAAACAATAAATAAATCTATCAAAAAAACAGGTAAAATTATTACCATAGAAGATGGATATATAAATGGAGGTTTTGGAGAACAAATAAAAAAGGAATTTGCAGGAATAGCCTCAATAATAAATTTAGGTTATAAAGAAAAATTTATTAAACAAGGAACTATAGAAGAAATAGAACACGATTATGGATTAGATATAGAAAATATTTATAAGGAAGCAAAAAAATTCGTTGAATTAAATTGAAAGTTCACGCTTTTATTTTACGTAAAGTATTAATGACTAAATTCCCATAAATAAAGGAAAATAGTCATTTTTTTTAGAAAAAAGATAGACAAAAATAAAATATATGATATTATATTAAATGTG
>JAZUAY010000129.1:0-1858 GCA_045638205.1 Bacilli bacterium | reverse complement strand
TAATAATTATTTAGATGAAAATAATATTAATGATAATAAATTGAAAATGTATGAAACTAGTAAAAAATATATTGATTATAATAAGGATAAAAAGTTTCTTGGTAAGGAGTAAGTATGTTTAAGCAATTTAAAGTAAAAAAGAAAGGTAAAAAAATATTTGTTGGTGGTTTTGCATCTTTTGTAATTGCAATTATAGCATTTATGTCACTTATGTATGGACCATATGAGGGATTTAGAAATTTTTGGGTTACTTCCAGTATGACTACTATGTCTCATCAATATTTGGCTAAATGGTTTTTTAGTGATAAGGATATTTATAAGATTCTATCTATGAATGGTATAATTGAAGCTAGTGATAGTAGCAATTTAAGTATGATTAGAATAAAGGCATATAACTCTAATGCTAGGTTTTATAAAAATAAATATGAAGAGGAAATATTAAAGGATAGTGCAGGTAAGCTTTATAAAGTTATTGATATACAAGGTAAAAAATATCAAGGATATTTAGTTGCTATTTATAAACCAGAAAAGGTTAGTTTGGCAGTTAGTAGTAAATTAGGTAAAACAGGTGAATATATTACAGATGTTGCAGAGTCTAATAAGGCTAAAATTGCTATTAATGGTGGTGGTTTTTATGATCCTGATTGGAATAGTAATGGTGCACTTCCTCATGGACCTGTAATTAAAAATGGACAACTTATTAGTAATTATGATAGAGCAAATGTTGGTGGTGGAATTATTGGATTTACTAAAGATGATAAATTTGTTCTTGGAAAATGGAGTGGTGAAGAAGCTTTACAAAAAGGTGTTAGAGATGCAGTTGATTTTGGACCATTTTTGATAGTCAATGGTAAAAGTAGTTTTGTTAAAGGTAATGGTGGTTGGGGAATTGCACCTCGTACTGCTATTGGTCAAAGAAAAGATGGTATAGTTTTATTTTTAATTATAAATGGTAGAATTCCTACTAGTATTGGTGCTGATATGGTTGATTTATGTGAAGTTATGGAAAACTATGGTGCAGTTAATGCTGCTAATATGGATGGTGGAAGTTCAACAGCATTAGTTATTGATAACAAAATAATTAATAAGCCAGTAGCAGCGGGTAAAAATGGACTTAGAACTTTACCAACATTTTGGATTGTTAAAGAATAGACTTTTTTAAAGGTCTTTTTTTTAAAACCTTTATAGGGAAACAAAAAAGATTACTCAAAGTATGCTACTTTAAGTAATCTACCTTTATATACTGATTTTATCACACTTTTGAACAAATTGAAATAGTTTTTTTTAAATAATTTTTTTGGTCAAATATTAATTATATTAGTTTATATTTATATAGAATAATAAATTATTCCAATTTTCTTAAAGTAGCATACTTTGAGAAAAAGGAGGATAAGATGAGTAGAAAGAAAAACACAATATTTTTAATGTTTGATATTATAGTTTTAATAATAGTTTTAGGTATAGCATATGCTACATTTAGTTATGCACAACCAGGAACAAAAGTAAATAAAATAATAGCAGGAGCTATAACAATGAGTTATACAGAAAGCTCAAATAAAATAAGTATAGCAAATGCAACACCAATGTCTGATGCAAGTGGTGAGGCGATGGCAGGAGAGGGAGAATATTTTGATTTTACAATATCAACATCAATGACAACATCACAACCTATTTCATATGAAGTAACAGCCGAAAAAGATAATGAGTCAACACTTGGTAATGATGAAGTAAGACTTTATTTAGAAAAGTATGAAGCAGAAACTGCTGTAGCCAGTGGGGAGACTATTGATTATGAAAAAGTATTTTCACCAATTGCATATACACCAATAGATAATGAGAACACAACAGGAGAAGATAG
>JAZUAY010000128.1:0-8743 GCA_045638205.1 Bacilli bacterium | reverse complement strand
TTTGTTAAATTTTCTGTTATTTTTATTAATCTATTTTTTATATATTCTTCTTTACTTATATTCTCTTCTGTACTTTCACTTATACAAATAATAGGTATTATTTCATTTGCTAATAAATTATTTATTTTTAATTTTAAATCCTCTTCTGATTCATTAAAATTACTTATTCTTTCATAATGACCAATAAGAGCATAAATAACTCCTAAACTCTTTAATTGTTTAGCATTTACTTCACCAGTGTATTCTCCTTCATTATATTTTGAAACATCTTGGCTTGCTAAAGTTATTCCGTTTAAATCAATTAATGATAAAAAACATGTAGATGGACTTATTACTAAATTATTGTAGTCTATTTTTTTTATTTCATTTATATATGTTTTTAGTTCTTCTTTAGTAAAAAAGCTTTTGTGATTTAATACAATTAGTTTATTCATCAATATGTTCCTTCTTTCTTTTAAATATTCCTTTTAATATTCCTGTAAATGAATTTGTGTATTTTAATTCATATTTATTTTTAGCAGCTAGATATACTTCAATTACATTGTTAGCAAACTCTTCTGTTGAATATTTTTTTGCTGTTATTTTACTTTGTTTTGATAAAATCTCTAATTGTTGTTTATCTTTACTTAATTCTTCTAATATATTAACACATTCATCTATATTATTAAACACTCTTCCATTTAAACTATCTATTACTGTGCCTTGAAATGCTTCATCATTTATTACTACTGCTGGTAGTGATGATGCAAAGGCTTCTATTACTGTTAGTCCCTGTGTCTCTGTTGTTGATGCTGTTACTGTTACATTTGCTGTGTGATAATAAAGTGGCATCTTGTTCCATGGTGCACGTCCTGCAAACACAACACTTTCTTGTAATCCTAAAGAATCTTTCTTTTTCTCATATTCTTCTTTATCAGGTCCATCTCCTACTAATAACAATTTTATATTACTATTTTTCTCTTTTAATTTTTTCATTACATCTAATAAAAATTCTATATTTTTTTCTCTGGCCATTCTACCAACAAAGATAACTACAAAATCACTATTTTTAAAACCTAGGCTTTTCTTTAGTTTTTTAACTTGATCCATATTAACATTTTCTTTATAAAATCTTTTAGCATCTATTCCTGTTGGTACTATGAAAATGTCTTTTTCATAATGATATTCTTCTCTAAATAATTTATAGGTTTTTATTGTTGGTACTATAAAGGCAGTGGCTGTATTATCACAATAGAATTTACTTAAATACTCAACTGCTTTTTTACATCCTAAATCAAAATATTTATGATTTCTTGATACATAATAAGTGTAATCTTTATACATTGTATGATATGTGTGAACAAGAGGAATTCCATGCTGTTTTGCAAAGAGGCGAGCAAAAATTCCCATACATAATTCTGTGTGTGAATGAATTACTTCTAAGTGCCATGATTTTATTTTATTTAATACTTTTACTGGATAAATACTAGCTGCTCTATAATCATATATTCCTATAGGTATTCCAGGAACTTTTAGTATTCTTTCTTTTTCATCATATGAATAGGTTTTAGAATCTGTTCCTACGGTAACGATATATACTGTATGTCCTAATTTTTCAAGTGCATATTTTAATGTTTCTACACTTGTTGATACACCATTAATATATGGTGGATAACTATCTGTAAAAAGTCCTATTCTCATATTCTTTCTCCTTTTTTATTCTCATCTTTATCTATATTAAATAAAATAGCTCCTAGAATCATTCCTATATAATATGTTATAAACCTCCATATTAAAAGAGTTGTGTTTGTTTTTGATATACTTAAGAAATTACCAAAAAATTGTGTAAAACCATACTCTATGCCACCACTTGCTCCAGGAATTGGTACAAAAGCTCCTATTATCATTACATATGCTGATGAAGTTATAGCACTTACTAAATTCATGCTAGTATAATCATGTAAGGCGTATATTATAAATAATGGAATGGCATAAAAACAAGCTAATCCTATAAAGTTTAAGGCTACTCCTATAATAAAAAATAATTTTCTTTTCTTTAACTCGTTTGCACTTTCATTAAATTCTTCTACTATTTTTTCCCAGTTTTCTTTTTGTTTTTCTATATTTTTTACAATGTTTAATTTATGTAATATTTTTAATGTAATATTTATCATTTTTACAGTTAATTTTTTAGAAAAAGATATTATTAGTAATATTATAGCGACTAAAGTATTAATAATAAATCCTAACACTACTAATTCTCTTATAATATTTACTTGTGGAAATAATTTTAGACTGTAATTAATAATTACTGCTACCATACCAAATAATACTAATGCTATTTGATAAAATATGAAGTTTTGAATAATATAATTAGTAGCTTTGGCAGGTTTGATATCATGTTTTGTTAACATATATATTTCCATTGGTTGTCCACCTGTTGAAAATGGCGTAATACCATTAAAAAATTGAACTATTATGTTATGTTTGATTGATTCTTTAAATGTAAACTTATCTTTCCTGTTAACTGTTTTATATACAACATAACTATGTAATATTAAATATAAAGCATATAAAACGAGTGCTATAAAAATATATTTTAAATCCATATTTCGTAAATCATTTACTATTTCTTTAAAATCATCTTTTAATACTATAAATAGTACTATTATAGTCATTATAATTATGATAATAGTGTTCTTTTTTATTTTATTTAATATTTCCATGATATATTACTTCCATCTCTTTCCTTTGTATTTTGTTTTTCTTTTATTAATGGAATGTATTTTGTATCACTTTCATCTCCTAATGACATAAAACCTTTTTCCATTAAATAATTTATTAGTTTTATATTATTCTTTTCAATAAAGATAAAGACTGTCTCAATATAATTTTCTTGTAATAAATCTTCTGTTATTACTGAAATTATTTTTTCTTTATTATTTTTTATATTAGCATATATACTGGCTATTTTGGTATCTTTTTCTATATGAATTGTATAAAAATTCTCTATTTTATTTGTTTTTGTGCTTGCTAAAAATATATCTGTTATTATATTATCTTCTTTTTTTCTTAATCTTTTTTTTATAGAGTTATAAATATTAATATCATAATCTTTTACTAATTTTAAATCCTCTTTATTGTTTAGATTAATTTCTTTGATATTTTTTATACAATTCATAAGCTTTCCTCTTTCTTATTTTATACCTTTTAACTTCTTACCTTCTAAAAATTCTAATGTTGCTCCGCCTCCAGTGGATGCATGATAGACTTTATCTTTTAACCCTAAAATATTTGCGGCTGCTACTATATCACCACCACCTAATATTAACTTTTTATTTTCTTTTATTATATATTTTAATAGGCTTTCCGTTTCTTTTACAAAATTAGGAAATTCATATACTCCTAATGGTCCATTCCAAAATACCGTTTTACATTCTTTTATTATGTTTTTATATATTTTAGTTGTCTTTTCACCTACATCTAAACCTATTTCTTCTTCTGCTATCTCATCTATGTCTCTTGATCTTATCTCTCCTTCATTTGAAAAGATTGTATTAGTTTTAATATCTACTGGAAGTACTATTTTATCTTCATATTTTTTTAATATTCTTTTACAAAAATTTATGCTTTTTTTATCAATTACTGAATTACCTGTTGCAAAGCCTTCTGCTTTTAAAAAAGTAAAGGCCATACCACCACCTATTAATAAATAATCAACTTGTGGTAATAAATTTTTAATTAAACCTATTTTATCTTCTACTTTTTTTCCACCTAATATTATTGCAAATGGTCTTTCTGGTTTTCTTAACTCATTTAATATATTTATCTCTTTTTCAATTAAAAATCCTATACAACTTGGTAAGTATTTAGCAATTCCGGTGTTTGAGGCGTGAGCTCTATGAGAAAGGCCAAAAGCATCATTTATAAATACATCTCCAAGACTAGCCCAGTATTTTGCTAACTCTATGTCACAACTACTTTCTTTTTTACCATTTAAATCTTCATATCTAGTATTCTCTACTAAAATTATTTTGCCTGGTTTTAAATTATTAACAGCTTCTTCTAACAACTCTCCTCTTGTTTCTTTTATGAATTTGATTCTTTTATGCATTAATTTTGAAAGATGGGTTGCTACTGGTTTTAAAGTATTTTTTTTGAGATCTTTTTTTTCTTTAATTCTGCCTAAATGTGATAATAATATAATACTACAATTATTATCTAGACAATAATTAATTGTTTCTAAACTTGATTGAATTCTAGTATCATCTAAGATTTTTCCTTTTTCTATTGGTACATTATAATCACATCTTATTATTACTTTTTTATTTTTGATGTCTATATCTTTTAGAGTATTAACCATTTCTATTGCTCCTTTTCTTATATATATTAGTATATCAAAAACCTAAAAAAAAAGAAAGACTATAATAGTCTTTCAAGGAATAAGTAATAATTTATAGCATATTTAACAACTTTTTAGAGAAAATTCTTTATAGTTCTTGAGAGTATTTTTTTAGTTGTTGTCTAGTTTTTATAAAGGTTCGTGGTAGTAAGGTAAAAAGAATGAAATCTTTTAGATTATATAAAAATATACTATAAATAATAACTAGACTTATATAATCTTTTTAAAAGTTTAATATATCACCTCCTTTTTCAGTTTGATAATATATCACTTAATTATAATTTCTGCAAAAGGTGAATTTTGCACCTAATTTACAAATTTCCTTAGGGAAAAATGCTTTTTTCAGACTGTTTTTTGACTGAATTTGCTAATTTCAGGTACAAAAAAAGACCAATTTGCAAATTTGATCTTTTTTTGTTTTTTTTAAGATAGAGAGTTTTTATATGTTATTTTTCATCTTATAGGCATCATCCTTTCTAATTTTTTCTTCGTATAAAATAAAAATATAGGTTATTATTCTTTTTTATTATAAAATTTCTATCTCTATATTCATCACTTCCTTCCACTTCTTCCTTTTTACAATTTCATTATACAAAAAAAATATGTTTAAATTATAAAATAATTATGGAAAATTATGGGAAAAGAAAAAAAAGGCGAAAAGCCTATTTTAAGTTTGCTAAATATTTTGCTGTTCTTACCATTTGATAAGAATAACTATATTCATTATCATACCATGCTATTATTTTTAACATCTCTACACCATCAACTGATGAAATGTCTGTTAATAAACCATCTACTATACTTCCATGAGTCTCTCCTAAAATATCACTTGATACAATTGGGTCTTCTGTGTATCCTAAAGTTTCATTCACACTATTTTTTAATATATTATTTACTTCTTCAATATTAGTATTTTTTTCAAGTACTAAGGCTAAATCTATAACAGATCCATCTGTTACTGGAACTCTCATAGCTATTCCTTTCATCTTACCTAATAAATTTGGTAGGACTTTTCCTATGGCACTTGCTGCTCCAGTTGATGCTGGTACAATATTTCCTGCTGCTGCTCTTCCGCGTCTAGACATCATTCCCTTTGGATGTGCTACGTCTAATGTTGCTTGGTCGTTAGTGTATGCATGTACTGTTGTCATATATCCATTTTTTATTCCAAAATGATCATCTATTACTTTTAATACTGGTGCTAGGCAATTGGTTGTACAACTAGCGGCTGAAATTATTTTATCATCAGGTGTTAATGTATTGTGATTTACATTATATACTATGGTTTTTAAATCTCCTTTTGCAGGTGCTGATATTACTACTTTTTTAGCACCGGCATTTATATGAGCAGAAGCTTTATCTTTATCAGTGAAAAATCCGGTACATTCAAAAACAACATCAATACCTAATTCATTCCATGGTAAATTATTTGGGTCCTTTTCTGCAAATACAGTAACCTTTCTATTATCTATTATTATGTTATTATCCTCTGATGTTATAGCTTTATTATATTTTCTATGTGTTGTATCATATTTTAATAAATATGCTAATTCATCGGCATTTGTTAAATCATTGATTGCTACAACTTCAAAATCTTTATCTTCTTCCATTATTCTAAATACTAATCTTCCAATTCTTCCAAAACCATTTATGGCTACTTTTATCATTTTATCACCTTCCTATTTATTATTATAACCTAAAAAAATAAATTGATAAAGAAAAAAACACCAAAGTGTTTAATCTTTAAAACATGTTCCACCAATAAACTCTCTTACAATTGAATCTGCTGGTATAGCATCTGCTGGTATTGGTAAAAAGTTTTTTAAAAAATCTATTAATCTTTTAGCTTCAGCATATTCTTCTGTGTTTTCATCTACTGAAAATAATATTGGTTCTGCATAGGTTTTTAAGACACCTATTTCATATAAAAGTGAGGTGTTTAATGTGTAATCTGCTTCATCCTGATATGGGAATATATATTTTTCTTCACCACTTCTAACGGATGCCCATGATTTTAATGTAGCTCTAGCATCGTGTCCTCTTGTTCCACTATCTCTAATTAATCTTCTTAATAGTCTATTGTCTGTTGTTGATACTCTATTATGATTATCTATATTTAACTCTGTTAGAGCTGAGACATAAATCTTGTAAATATTGTTTTTGTCTACATTTGTTAATACTTTTGTGTCTAGGGCATGTATTCCTTCTATTACAATAACATCATCTTTATTTAGTGTTAACTCATTTTTATATTCCTTTTTACCTGTTAAAAAATTATATGTTGGAACTAGTACTTTTTTACCATCTAATAATTCTTCTATTTGTTTATCAAATAGTTTTAAGTCTATCGCTTCTAAACATTCATAATCATATTCACCCTTTTCATCTCTAGGTGTTTCTTCACGCTCTACAAAATAATTATCCATTCCAATTACTGTAGGATTTTTTCCTAATGATCTTAAAGCCATACATAATTTTTTAGAACTTGTAGTTTTGCCAGAAGATGATGGTCCTGCCATTAAAATTATTTTTTTTGAACTGTCATTTACAATTTTTTTTGCTAAATCATATATTTCATTATTTATTTTATTTTCACATATTCTTATAATCTCATATATTTTGCTTTCTGATACCATTTTATTTAGGTTAGAGGCGTTTTCTAAATGCATTAATATAGTCCAATCTTTATAATCTTTAAATACTTTAAACATATTTGGATGATTATGATAAACTGGTACATAATCTTTTGAATATATTGTAGGAAATCCTAAAACTAGACCATGTTCATTTATATAATTTAATTTAAAATCTGAAAGTAATCCTGTTTGTAATGGCATTTTAGTATAATAATAATCATAATACTTTCCTAGTTTGTATAAATTTATATAATTATTTACATTATATCTTAAATTATCTACTTTTGATATATCATTTAGAGCTTTGTAATAATTTATGACATCTATTCTATCTACTATTACTTTTTTTATTTCTCTATTTTCTTTAATTATATTATTCATTTTCTCTTTTATTTGTTTTAATTTTGTATTATTTAATTCAAAATTTGTTTTTATATATAATCCTTTATCTATAGAGTGTTCTACTAAAATATCACAACTATTACCAAATAATTCTTTAATACTTACAAACAGTACAAAAACTAAACCACTTATTAAAGCTTTATTTCCTTCTTGTGAGGTTAAATCAAGTGGTGTAATAGTTCTATCTTTTAATACTTTATAATCTAATTCTTTAAGTCTATTATCTACTTTTGCTAAAAGAATTGGGTACTTACCACTTATATTGTTCTTTTTTAAGAATTCATCTATGGTAATTCCCATTTTTTCTTCATATACTTTATCTTCTAATGTTATTTTAATAGTAGACATATAACCACTCCTTATTCTTTTTCTTTATTGTATCATAAATATTTGTTAGTTTAAATATTTTATCGATTTATTATATGTATAAAATCATTTATTTTACACTATATTAATTATAGGTGATGAAAATTGAATTTAATTCCAATGGTAGTTGAAAAAGAAAATGATGGTGAAAGAAATTATGATATTTATTCTAGATTACTTAAAAATAGAATAATTATCTTAACTGGTGAAATTAATGATAGTGTCTCTAGTAGTGTAGTTGCTGAACTTTTGTATCTAGACTCTGTTTCACATGATGACATATCTTTATACATTAATTCTCCAGGTGGTTCTGTTACTGCTGGTATGGCAATATATGATACTATGAATTTTATTAAAAGTGATGTGGCAACTATTGGTATGGGCCTTGCTGCTTCTATGGCAGCATTTTTACTAAGTAGTGGTTCAAAAGGTAAAAGAAAGGCTTTAAAGAATTGTGAAGTTATGATACATCAACCTTTGGGTGGTGCTGAAGGACAAGCGACTGAAATAAAAATTGCTGCTGAACATATTTTAAAAACTAAGAAAAAAATTAATACCATTCTTTCTAAAAACACTAGTAAAAAGCTTAGTGAAGTTGAAGAAGATACTGAAAGAGACCACTATCTAGATGCTAAAGAAGCACTTGATTATGGTCTCATTGATCACGTGATTTAGCAAAACGATTTGCTAAATCTTTTATTTTTCTAAAACGATGATTTAATCCAGATTTTGTTATTTTTTTGCCTGTTTCAAGTGTAATAATTTCACTTAGTTCTTTTAATGATGCTTCGGGATATTTTTTTCTATAAGTTAGAGCTTCAACTGTTTTTTCATCTAATAATGATAATCCCATGTTTTCTTCTATTATTTCAATTTCTTTCAACTGTCTTGCAGCACTTGCTATTATTTTATCTGTATTTGCTTGTTCACAATTATTAAGAAGTCGGAGGCCAAGCGG
>JAZUAY010000127.1:0-10244 GCA_045638205.1 Bacilli bacterium | reverse complement strand
ATAGAGATTTATTAGGTATTAAAAAAATGATTTATCCATATTTTTTAATGTATATGGGAGTTGAGGAGAAAGATTTCATTAACTTTATGAGGCGTGATGGTATTATTTTTGATACTGATTATTATTTATATGATAAAGGTTTAAAAAGAATGAATATAAAGAAATTTATAAAATATTTAGAAGATGTTGTTGAAAATAAACCTAGGGTACAAGAGTTGGAACTTATTTAACAGGAGGTAATTATAATGGATGATAAAATGAAAACTTTACTAGAGAAAATAGGCATAAAAAAAGACCATTATAATTACTTTTTTGATGCAAAACTTTCTAAAATGAAATTATATAAATTAGAAAGAAAATTAGATATATATATTACTCTTAATGATATGTTAAGTTTGGATATCTTAAAAGAATTTGAAAGTAATTTATCTAATTTGGATGATGGTTTAAAAATTAATGTTTATTATAATGTTATTAATAAAGATAGTAATATTTATATTACTTATTTTCCTTATGTACTTAGTTTTTTAAAAGAAAAGATAGGTACTATTAATATGTTTTTTGATGCTATTAAGTTAGATCATAATAGTTTGATAATTTATGCAAGAAATAAATATGAAGAAAATCTTCTTAATAATATAAAGCTTGATATTAATACTATTTATAAAAGACTTGGTTATGATAATTTAATTGATATTAATTTAGTTAAAGATGATACTATAGATATTATTAATAATGAAAAAGAACAATATGTTAAAACTATTGATATTAATAAAATAGAAAGTGATACTGAAGTAAAAAAAGAAGTTAAAAAGCCTTTTAGAAGGGGGAAAAAAAGTGATGATAGTATTATGGGTTTTGATATTAAAGATAAACCTATAAAAATTAAAACAATTATTGGTGAAGATAATAATGTTACTGTTGTATCTGAAGTTTTTGGGGTTGATTTTTTTGAATCTAGTAAAAGTGATTTTAAAATTATTACTCTTAAAATTACTGATTATTCTGATAGTATTTATTGTAAAGTGTTTTTAAGAGATGAAGATGAATATAAAAGACTTAGTAAAGAATTAAAAGTTGGTTCTTGGTATAAAATTCGTGGTTATGTTAAAGAAGATAAATTTGCAGGTGAACTTGTATTAAACGCTAGAGATATTAATAAAACAGCAGCTATTAAAACAATGGATGATGTTAAAGATGATACAATGTTAGAAAAAAGAGTAGAGTTACATGTTCATACTAAAATGAGTCAAATGGATGGTATAAGTGATGCTAAAGACTATATTAATCAAGCGATAAAATGGGGACATAATGCAATTGCTATTACTGATCATAATGGATGTCAAGCGTTTCCTTCTGCATTTCATCATGTAACTAGTATTAATAAAAAACGTGTAAGTGAGGGAGTTGAACCTTTTAAAGTTATTTATGGAGCTGAACTTACAATGGTTGATGATGAAGTTGGTATTGTAGTTCGTCCTAGTGATATTAATTTGTTAAGTAGTGAATATGTTGTGTTTGATTTTGAAACAACAGGTTTTAATGCAGGTGGAGCGGATTCTATTATTGAAATTGGTGCTGTTAAAATGAAAGATGGTGCTATAATAGAGCGATATGACGAACTTATTAATCCAGGTAGAAAATTACCAGAAAAAATTACAGCTTTAACTAATATTACTGATGATATGTTAAAAGATAAGGATAATGAGGAAAATGCTATAAAAAGATTTATAGAGTGGACCCGCGATTTACCAATGGTTGCTCATAATGCTAAGTTTGATGTGTCTTTTCTTGAGATGTGTTATAAAAAATATAATTTAGGTGAGTTTAAAAATACCGTTATTGATACTTTAGAACTTTCTCGTACAATGGATAATAATTATGCAAGACATTCTTTATCGGCTCTTGTTAAAAGATATAATGTTCCTTGGGATGAGGATGCACATCACAGAGGAGATTATGATGCTGAAGGTACGGCTTTAGTTTTTTATAAAATGCTTGAAAAATTAAATAATCGTAATATTGAAACAATGGATCAGTTAGATACTTTAGTTAGTCGTGATGAAATACATAAATATGGTAGAACTTTTCATATAAACTTGCTTGCTACTAATAAAAAGGGACTTAAAAATTTATTTAGATTAATATCACTTGCTAATACGAAATATCTTTATAAAACACCTAGAATTTTGAGAAGTGTTGTAAATGAATTTAGAGAAGGAATACTCGTTGGCGCAGGATGCTATTTAAGTGAAGTGTTTTTAGAGGCAAGAAGAAAAAATGAAGATGAACTTTCTAATATTATTAGATTTTATGATTATGTAGAAGTGCAACCTATGGAATGTTATGATCATTTAATTCAAACAGGTGAATTTACTAATACTTTAGAACTTTCTGAACATATAAAGAAAATTATTAGAACTAGTGAAGAAGCTGGAAAAATTACAGTTGCAACAGGAGATGTGCACCATTTAAAGAAAAGCGATAAAATATATCGTGAAATTATTGTTAATCAAAAGGTTCCTGGTGGTGGTAGACATCCACTTGATAGAAATAATATTAAAGATATTCCATCAAACTATTTTAGAACAACAGATGAAATGTATGAGGCTTTTAAATTTTTAGATGATGAGGTGTTAATTAAAAAATTAGTTGTAGATAATCCAGGTGAGATAGCAAAAAAAGTTGATGTTATTGAAGTTATTCCAGATACTGGTGGTATTCCATTTTCACCTCGTGTAAAAAGTGACGATGGTAAGAGTTATCTTGATTGTCCTAGAGTTGTTACAGATTTAGTTTACACAAGGGCAAAAGATTGGTATGGAGAAAATTTACCTTTTTATATAGAAGAGAGAATTGCCACAGAACTTTATGGAGATATTGTTTTAAAATGTGTTCGTGAAAAGTTAGGAGAAGTAAGTGACGAAGTTGTTTTTAAAGAACTTCATGAAGTTATTTTAAAAGGTTTTGATTCAGTTAAAGAATTAGTAAAAAATCATATAAAACGTGAAAAATCTGATATTAGTGATGAAGAACTAGAAAGTGAAGTTACTAAAAATTTAGGTGGTATTATTGGTGGAGGATTTGATCCAATTTACTTAATTGCACAACGTCTTGTTAAACATTCTAATGATGAAGGATATTTAGTTGGTTCCCGTGGGTCAGTTGGTTCTTCTTTTGTTGCTACTATGATGGGAATAACTGAGGTTAATCCACTTCCAGCTCATTATAGATGTGAAAAATGTAAAAAAAGTTTCTTTGAAGATGAAGAGGGCAATAGTTTTGGTGCAAGTTATTCATCAGGATTTGATCTTCCTGATAAATTGTGTCCTGATTGTCATGTTCCTTTAATTAAAGATGGACAAGATATGCCATTTGCAACATTTTTAGGATTTAATGCTGATAAAGTTCCTGATATTGATCTTAACTTTTCAGATTTAAATCAAGCTTCAGCTCATGCATATACAAAAGTACTTTTTGGTGAAGATAATGTATATCGTGCTGGTACTATTGGTACAGTGGCTGAAAAAACAGCTTTTGGTTTTGTTAAAGGTTATTTAGAGAAAAAAGAAATTGATGGTATGCGTAATCCTGAAATTGAAAGACTTTCTATTGGTTGTACAGGAATTAAAAGAACAACAGGACAACATCCGGGTGGTATTGTTGTTATTCCTGATTATAAAGAAGTGTTTGACTTTACACCATTTCAATTTCCAGCTGAAGATATAACAGCAGAATGGCGTACAACACATTTTGATTATCATGCTATTGATGAGTGTGTTTTAAAACTTGATATTTTAGGGCATTCTGATCCAACTCAACTTAGACTTATTCAACTGCAATCAAATACTGATATTATGAAAGTTCCAATGGATGATAAAGAAACAATGAGTATTTTTACTTCTACAAAAGCACTTGGTGTTACTCGTGAAGAGATTATGTGTAATACAGGAACTCTTGGTATTCCAGAGTTTGGTACACCTTTTACAATTGCTCTAGTTGAAGATACTAAACCTACTACTTTTGGTGAACTTATTAAAATTTCAGGTCTTTCTCATGGTACTGATGTGTGGCTTGGAAATGCTCAAGAATTAATTAAAAATAATGTTGTTCCTTTTAAAGATACTATTGGCTGTCGTGATGATATTATGGTATATTTAATGTATCATGGAGTTAAACCTATTAAGGCATTTAAGATTATGGAGTTTGTAAGGAAAGGGCGTGCTAGTAAAGATCCTGATACTTGGGCTGAGCACGTTAAAACAATGCAAGAAGCAGATATTCCTGAATGGTTTATTACATCATGCTTTAAAATTAAGTATATGTTTCCTAAAGCTCATGCAGCAGCATATGTTATTTCAGCATTTAGGATTGCATGGTATAAAGTTCATATGCCAGTATATTTTTACTCTTCATGGTATACATCTAAAGCAACTGATGTTGATGTTGAGGCAATGATAAAGGGTTATGGTGCAATTAAGGAACGTATTATTGATATTAAAAATAAAGGTTATGAAGCATCTAATAAAGAACAAGGTCAACTTGAAAGTTTGAAAGTGGCACTTGAGGCAACTGCTCGTGGTATTAAATTCTTAAATATAGATTTGTATGATAGTGAAGCAACTGTTTGGAAAGCCGTTAGTGATACTGAAGTTAGACCACCATTTGTTTCTATAGATGGTTTGGGTGAGGCTGTTGGTAAAGCAATTGTGGCATCAAGAGAAAAAGGAAAATTCTTAAGTAAAGAAGATGTTCAGATGCGTGGTAAAGTTTCATCTACATTGATTGATAAAATGACAGAAATGGGTATTATTGATGATTTACCTGATTCTAATCAATTATCATTATTCTAAGGAGGGGATATTTTATGAAATGTATAAAATGTGGTTCAAAAATGAATGAAAATGATCGTTTTTGTTTTAAGTGTGGTGCAATTAATTATAATCATCCGGATAATGAAAGTTATGTAAAAAAATATGGTAATTATACTGAAAAAAAATTATCTGGTTTTGGTAGAAAAGAATTTTTAAAAAAGAAAAGGAAATGGCCATGGGTACTTTTAATATTATTTATTTTATTTGTACTTTATATGATTTGGCCAACATAATAATATGAATGGAATATTAGTAGTAAATAAACCTAAAGGTATAACTAGTTTTGATGTTATAAGGAAAGTTAGTAAAATACTTGGTATTAAGAAAATTGGTCATACTGGGACACTTGATCCTTTAGCAAGTGGAGTTTTAATATTAGTTATAGGTAAGGCTTGCAAATTAAGTAATGAGATTTTATCTCATGAAAAAGAATATATTGCTACTGTTAAAATAGGAGTATTTACTGATACTTTAGATACTGATGGTAAAGTTTTAAAAACTAGTAATGATAAAGTACCTAATGATATAGAGGAAGTTTTAAGAAGTTTTAAAAAAACTTATATGCAAGAAGTACCTATTTATTCTGCAGTTAAAGTTGGTGGTAAAAAGCTTTATGAATATGCAAGAAGTGGTGAGGAAGTTGTATTACCAAAAAAAGAAGTTACTATTAAAAAAATTGAACTTCTTGAAAAAAGTGAAGATGCTTTTAGGTTTAAATGTAGAGTTAGTAAGGGTACATATATCAGAAGTTTAATTCGTGATATAGGATTTTCTTGTAATACTTTAATGACTATGTCAGGACTTGTAAGAAGTATGGAATATAACTATACACTAGAAGATAGTTATACACTAGAAGATATTGAAAAAGGAAAATTTAAAATAATTCCTATAGAAGATTTTTTGGATATTCCTAAAGTAGAAGTAGATGATGGTACTTATAAAAAAATAAAAAATGGCGTTAAACTTTTAAATACTTATAATGTTAGGGATAAAGTTTTGTTTACATATAAAGATAAGGCAGTTGCTATATATATAAATGATAATAATATTTTAAAATCATATAAGAATAATTTGGAGTAATCAGGGTTGTTTATTTTGTGATGAAAATCTATTTATATATTAAAAATATACATTATAAAAAAATTGATTAAAGATTTGATTATCAAAAAATCTCTCTGGTTTAAAATAAAAATTATGAATTTGACTAATATTTAATTTTGTGTTATAGTATATGTACTAATTCTTAGTGGTGGAATTATTCCGATCCATAACCAGGAATTAGTTGAATTTATAAAGAAAGGAATGATTTAGATGGCTTTAACTAAAGAAGAAAAAGCAGGTATTGTTAAAGAATTTGCAAGAGGTAAAGGTGATACTGGATCTCCTGAGGTGCAAATAGCATTACTTACTAAAAGAATTAATGAATTAACAGCACATTTTAAAGAACATCCACATGATTATCATTCTAATCGTGGGCTTCTAAAAATGGTTGGTAAACGTAGAAATATGTTACAATATCTTGCTAAGAAAGATGTTACAAGATATCGTGAACTTATTAAGAAGTTAAATTTAAGAAAATAAGCATTTTATGTTTATTTTTTTTTGATTTTATTGTAGAATAATTATATGTGGATTGGAGAAGTATTATGAAAAAGAAAACATTTAAATTAGAATTTCATGGAAAAGATTTGATAGTAGAACATGGTGGGGTTGCTAAACAGGCAACTGGTAGTGTTTTAGTTAGATATGGGGACACTGTAGTTTTAACTGCGGTTGTTATGAATAAAAATGTTAATTTATTATCAGATTTTTTTCCATTAACAGTTAATTATCAAGAAAAATTATATTCTGTTGGAAAAATCCCAGGTGGTTTTATTAAAAGAGAAGGTAGACCGACTGATGCTGCTACTCTTGCTGCTAGAATGATTGATAGACCTATGAGACCTTTGTTTCCAGAGGATTTTAAAAATGAGGTACAAATAATTAATACAGTGCTTTCAGTTGATCAAGAAGCTTCCCCTGAGCTTGCGGCACTTTTTGGTTCATCTCTTGCTACTAGTATTAGTAAAATACCATTTAATGGACCTGTTGCTGGTGTTAAAGTTGGTTATATTGATGAAAAGTATGTTATTAATCCAACACCTCTTGAGATGGAAAAATCTTTAATTGATTTAACAGTAGCTGGTACTAAAACGGCTATTAATATGGTGGAGTCTTCTGCACATGAGGCAAAAGAAGATATTATGTTAAATGCTCTTATGAAAGGTCATAAAGAGATTAAAAAACTTGTTAAATTTCAAGAAGAGATTGTTAAAGAAATCGGTGAAGAAAAGATTGATTATGAAAGAATTGAAATTGAAGATAGTTTAAGAGTTGAAATAGAAAGTGTTGCGGCAGATAAAATTGATAAAGCTTTAAGAATTAAAGATAAATTAGAAATGCATGCAGCACTTGATAGTATTCGTGATGAAGTAGTAGAAAATTATAAAGAACAAATTGAAGAAGAGGTTGATGAAGAGACTCTTAAAATAGAACTTACTAAAGTAAATATGATTCTTAGTGATATAGAGTATACTAAATTTAGAAATATTGTAGTTAATGAAAAAATTAGAGCGGATGGTAGAAAAATGGATGAAATTAGACCACTTTCTGCAGAAGTTGATTTACTTCCTCGTACTCATGGATCTGCATTATTTACAAGAGGAGAAACACAAAGTTTATCAGTTACAACTCTTGGTGCTTTAGGTGAACATCAAATTCTTGATGGTTTAGGATTAGAGGATCAAAAAAGATTTATGCTTCATTATAATTTTCCACAATTTTGTGTTGGTGAAACTGGTCGTTATGGCGCTCCAGGTAGACGTGAAATTGGTCATGGGGCACTAGGTGAAAAAGCATTAAAAGAAGTTATACCAAGTGAAGAAGAATTTCCTTATACTATAAGAGTTGTTTCAGAAATACTTGAATCTAATGGAAGTTCTAGTCAAGCTAGTATTTGTGCTGGTTGTATGTCTTTAATGGCTGCAGGTGTTCCAATTAAAACGCCAGTTGCAGGGATTGCTATGGGACTTATTACGTCTCCTGATGGAAAAGATTATACAATTTTAACTGATATTCAAGGTATGGAAGATCATCTTGGTGATATGGACTTTAAAGTTGCTGGTACTAAAAATGGTATTGTGGCACTTCAAATGGACATTAAAGTTGAAGGAATTGATGAAGAAATTCTTAAAAAAGCTTTGGCACAAGCTAAAAAAGCTCGTAAAGAAATTTTAGGTGTAATTACTGATACAATTGAAGAACCTCGTAAAGAAGTTTCTAAATATGCTCCTAAGACTGAAACATTTATGATAAATCCAATGAAGATTAAAGATGTTATTGGTAGGGGTGGAGAGATGATTACTAAAATTATTTGTGATGCTTCTTCAGTAAATGACGTTAATAACATTAATGCTGTTAAAGTTGATTTAGAAGATGATGGTAGAGTTGTAATTTATCATACTGATAAAGAGGTTATTCTTAAAACTCGTAAGATGATTGAAGATGTAGTAAGAGAAGTTGAAGATGGTAAAGTATATAATGCAAAAGTTGTAAAGGTAGAAGACTTTGGATGTTTTGTTGAAGTATGGCCTGGATGTGAAGGATTAGTTCATATCTCTCAACTTGATAAAAAACGTGTTGAAAAAACAAGTGATGTTGTTAGTGTAGGGGACGAGATACTTGTTAAATCACTTGGATTTGATAAAAAAGGTAGACTTAATTTTTCAAGAAAAGATGCTTTAAAATAAATTTTAATAAAAAGGAAAGTGGGTTAGTATGAAACAAAAAATAAAGATGTTTATATATGTTGTTGTTATATTATTTTTGGTATATACATTATATCGCAATATGAAATTACATGTGGTACCTAGTGTTGATTTAATTAAAGATGAAGCTACAGCAACTTTATATAGTAAAATTTTACCTAATACCGATAATTTGGTTTGGAGAAATTATTATTATTCACATGATAGTTTAACAGCTTCAGAAATACCAGAGGCAATGCGTTTTAATATAGCTTATAGAAATACTGGTAGTTCAATGCCTGAAATAAAAGAAGAAAAAATAAAAAAAGCTTATGAGAATGTTTTTGGTAAAAATAGTTATAAAAAAGTAAATTCATTTATTGGTGGATGTAATACTTATATATATGATAATGATACTAAGCAATATATAAGTAATAAAAGAGAAACTTGTACTGATAAAGGAATTAGTGTTCTTTCTAAAATAGTTGATGCTAAAATGTCTGATAAAACTCAAGAACTTACTGTTGTTATTGCTTATATTGATAATAATAAAAAGCAAGTTTATTATAACTGCAATAAAGATATGACTAGTTGTAATGGTATAATAAAGAAGAATGTCACAGATTTTGATGAGGATAGTATTGATAATAATGATAAAAAATTAAATAGATACATATTTACTTATAATAGTGATAATGGAGAATATTATTTTAATTCTGTTAGAAAAATTAAATAATGTTCTTTTTTTTAATCCTTTTTCATATAATTAAATGGTGATAAATATGAAAAAATCTCATTTAAAATTAAAGAAGAGTGTTAGTAATTTTTTAAGTAGAGTTTTAGTTACAATTATTATTTTTCTTTCATCGTTAATAGCTTGTAGGCAAAATGTTTCTATTAAAGATATGATTAAAAAACATGTTTATACTGAAAGTTTTCATTTTAGTAAAGCTAAAAAGTTATATAATAAATATTTTGGAAAATATATAGGTGAAGAAGTTAAAGATAGATCTGTTTTTACTGAAAAAATATCTTATTTGAAAGAAAATAAATATAATGATGGTGTTAAACTTACAGTACAAAATAATTATCTGGTACCAACAATTGAATCTGGGATTGTTATATTTATTGGTGAAAAAGAAAATTTAGGACATACAATTATTGTAGAAGGTACAGATGGTGTTGATATTTGGTATTCTAATGTTGATGAAAAAGATATTAAATTATATGATTATGTAGAAAAGGGTAAATTAATAGGAGAATGCAAAGATGATAAAATGTTTTTGTTTTTTCAAAAAGATGGAAAGTTTTTAGATTATAAAAAGTTTATTTAATTATTTTTATATTAGTCCTTTTACTGTTTTATTTGCATTCTTTTCAATTTTGATTGGTTATTTTATGCCTTTTATTATAGTTAGTTTTCTGATTATAATACACGAGTTAGGACATTTTATTTTTGCTTTTATTTTAGGTGCTAAGCTTGATAAGATTTATATTTATCCTTGTGGTGGTATATCTAAATTTGATTTGTCTTTAAATATTAGTTTAAAAAGTGAATTTATTATTTTGGTTATGGAATTAATGC
>JAZUAY010000126.1:0-3321 GCA_045638205.1 Bacilli bacterium | reverse complement strand
TTAAAAAAATGTTAAAGTTAAAAACTTATAGTTTTAAGTACCAATTGAACCGAAAATATTGGTGCTTTTTTATTCATCATATTTATTTGTTCTAGAATCAGTTGCTGCAATTTTATCTTTAATTCTATATGAATTACCTGTTATTCTAATAATATGTGAATAATGTAATAATCTATCTAAAACTGCACTTGCTAATGTATTATCACTAAATACTTCTCCCCATCTAGAAAAAGGCATATTAGTAGTAACTATAGTTGATTTATTCATATATCTTTTTGCAATTAATTGAAAGAATAAATTAGATCCTTGATGATCAACAGGTAAATATCCAATTTCATCAATAATAAGGACTTTATATTGTGCTAAATGTTGTAATTGTTTATCTAGCCTGTTTTCCTTTTGTGCTTTATTTAATTTAATCATTAGATTATGACAAGTAATAAAATATACACTTTTTCTATGTTTTGCTGCTTCCATTCCTAGTGCAACTGCTAAATGTGTTTTACCAACACCAGAGTTTCCAACAAAAATTATATTTTCATTATCATTAACAAAAGTAAGGTTTGCAAGCTCTTTTATTTGACCTTCATTTACTGAAGGTTGAAAAGAAAAATCATAATCATCTAATGTTTTTTTAAAAGGAAAGTTTGCTGCTTTGATTATTCCAAGTGATGCTCTTTCATCTTTTGCTTTTATCTCTTCTTTAGTTAAGTAATTTAAACTTTCTGTTAGTGGTGGCATCTTCTTATTATTTTTATGTATATAATCTGGTAATATTTCTTTTATGTAGTCTAATTGTAATGCTTCTAAATTTTTATTTAATTCTTCTATCATTTTTTATCCTCCTCAACGTTTATACCATCCAAATAGTATAAATTATTTTCTATATAATGATTTAGTTCTTCATCATCTTGAAATGCACTATTTTTAAGTATGTTGATATAATCGTTTTTCTTATAATTATATCTAAATTGTTTGTTTTTACTATACGAATATATAAGTTTTTTGTTATAATATATATGAATCGATTCATTGTCTTCCGATACATTTAGTAGTTTACCTACATATTTTATCGGAACAGAATACTTAATTCCATGGTATGTAACCATAGATTCATTAGATACTTTATATAGCTTAGTGGGCTTACAATAATTATCTAATAATTGATGATTAACATGGATTAAGTATTTTTTTTCTTCATTAAATCTTTTTAAAGGTATTTCACCAGTTGCTTGTGATTTTTCTTTATTATTTAAGTCATCTTTTAAAACATCTATTATCAATGCAAGTTCATCCTTATCTTTAAACTCATTGTCATATGCTTTTAATCTGTTCATTATTTTTGCAAGAGTTTCCACTTTTCCTTTAGTTCTTGGCCTATATGGTCTACATGTAACAATTTTAAAACCTGCATCTTTTGCAAATTACTCTGTTTCTTGGTTAATAATTGTATTTGTATATGTACTTTTTGTATGATCAACTACTGTTTTCATATTATCAAATAATATTTCTTCAGTAGTACCACCAAAATATCTAAAAGCATTATTTAAACATGTATATAAAATTGGTTTAGTTTTATCAAATGTTAATTCAATATATTTATATCTTGAATAACCTAATACTATTAAAAATATATTAATTACATATTCATTACCTGATTTATCATGTAATTTCATATTTTCTTTCCAATCAACTTGAGATTGATAACCTTTAATAGTTTCAAATCTAATAGTAAGATTCTTTATAATATCTTTCTTTTTACTACTAACATATTTTCTAACTATACCATACTTACCAGGGTAGTTGTATTTCTTTTTTAATAAATAATAAATACCAGTTGCTGGAACATTAGCATCTTCTATCTTTTCATCAATAATATTCTTAAATGGATCTAAAATTGAAGTATAAATTCTTTTCTTTTTATCTTTTTTATATTTATTTGGATTTAATCTTCTATCAATAGTTTCCCAACAACAATTATGTTGCCTTGCTAATGCTGATTTATTTACTTTCATCTTTTGCTCCTTTCCAATTAATTTTTCTAATGTAATATCTTTTCTCATTTTCTTACCTTCTTTCTAGTATCTTTGATACTAAAATAAGTATAAGAAAAACCTGATAAATTATCAACTTTTAACTTTGACATATTTATCAGGTTTTATTTTAACATTTACAATAATACTAATTTTATTTTTCCCCCGCCTCTGTCCTTCCTGAGGGAGGACTAGGCGTATCTCGTTTCAATGGTTTTAGAATGACCAAGCAGAGTTACTCGAACTACCGTCTCCGCTAGTCGCCAAGATTGTGGATTTTAGAGTTAATATAGGACGAAGGCAATGACTTG
The DNA here is from genome assembly GCA_045638205.1 of Bacilli bacterium. Classification (GTDB taxonomy): domain Bacteria; phylum Bacillota_I; class Bacilli_A; order RF39; family UBA660; genus UBA2730. Next base: position 977 of record JAZUAY010000126.1, on the reverse strand, counting down.
GACTGACATCGTTCCAACCGCCGTAGCGATAGTAACGCATGTTGTGGTTGACCCAGCTACCAGAGGTGTTGATATAGCGCCCGTACCAGTAATAGTTGCTGCTGTCATACTGATAACCGCGAGAAGCAAGAAAATAAGAAGTTGCTGTTCCTGATGGATTATTTGCTACCAAAGTTCCTAAAGCTGAATTAACTGCATTATAGTCTTTTGCATAAAGTGTATCTCCTTGATAACCGGTACGATACTCTGCTCCTACACTATCTGATAACCTTGGAGTCGAACTTGTTCCGGCATTACTTGTATTTAGTGAACCACTTATTGTTCCTGTTTGTCCGTTATATCCCATCATTCTACTTCCTGCTGTTTCCTTTGTGTATCCTGTTTTTTCATATTTACTAGCTAAATCTTGTAGTGCTGTTACAAAATATTTATACCCATTCTCTCCTGAGAATGTTATTGTTGTACTTGATACGTTTTCACTTACTATATCTACTGTTCCATCTCCATTTTTTGCTATTACTCTCCATTTAGTTAACTCACTTGGAGTAACAGAACCACTACATCCTGTTGTTGAACATGTATAACTTCCACTATATGATGGCGTTAGATTTACATAGTCTCCTAATTCAAAATCACTTACTCTTGGTGATTTAACCGTTAATGTAAAATCATCTGTTACGTTTCCACTCGCTGTTGTAGCAGTGATTGTTGTTGTTCCTGCTGATATAGCATTGATTACTCCACCACTTGTTACTGTTGCTACACTAGTATTACTACTTGTCCATGTTACACTTGTATTATCAGAATTTGCTGGTGATACACTGGCACTTAATGCATGTGTATCACCCTCTATTAATTTGTTATTAGTTGGTTTATCTGTTATACTTACACTACTTGGTACTATTGGATCTACTGTTAATTGCATACTTGTTGTTGCTCCTCCTGTTGTTGTTGCTGTTATTGTTGTACTTCCTGTT
>JAZUAY010000125.1:0-2523 GCA_045638205.1 Bacilli bacterium | reverse complement strand
CTTACTAAAACTCATCCCAAGTTGTTCTTTATTTTTTAGCATACTTCATCACCATTATCCTTATATATTTATTATACCAAAAAAAAAGACAACTGTCCTTACTTTACAGTTATCTTTGTAAACTTTTTCAGTAACTAACTTTAATATCGAAAGAAAGTTTGAAAAAATAATACAAAACTATTGATATTCATTATTTAATATAGTATATTATACATAGGACATTTAGTTGTTGGGTAGAGCCACTTAGTTCTGCAAAAGGAAGGCGGTGGTAATATGAGTAAAAAAGATTTTTTGATACTATCTATGATAATTGCAAATTTTTTACTTATCATCTTGTTGTACATCGTATTGATATAAAAAATCTACCTAACACATGAGTGATTAGGTAGTCCCTTTTTAGGCTCTATCCAACATTCGAAAACTGGATGTCCTTTTTATATTGTATGCAAGTTTCCTTGACATATTTAATATATCATAAAAAAAATAATTTGTATATAAATTCACATAATTTCCCATTGTTTTTTGATATTTCAGCTACAATTTGTTGATATACTTTATTTATACGAAGGAGATGATGCATATAAGTTATAGATGAAATTTTAAAAAAAGTATGATATACTTAAGGGGAAGGTGGTAAAATATGTATACGATATGTTTAGTTGAAGATGAATTTGATCTTTCTAATTTAGTTAAAGTTTATTTAGAAAAAGAAGGATATAGAGTTATTACTTTTGATAAGGGTAATGATGCTATAGAATTTATTGGCAAAGAAAATGTTGATTTATGGATATTAGATATAATGTTAGGAGATGATGTCAATGGTTATGATGTAATTGGTGCTATTAGAAAAAAATTTCCAGATGTACCTGTTATATTTACATCTGCAAGGGATCAAGATCTAGATAAGATTCTTGGTTTAGAACTTGGTAGTGACGATTACATAACTAAACCTTATTCTACTAAAGAACTTGTTTTACGAGTTAATAAAATTATTAAAAGAGTTTATAAAAATACTACTTCTAATAATATTAATTATGATGAATATAAAATTGATATAGATAAAAGAATGGTATTTAAGGATGATAAAGAAGTTAATTTAACAACTTTGGAGTTTGATTTATTACTTTTATTTCTAAATAATAAAACTAAAGGTTTTTCTAGAGAAGAAATATTAAATGCTGTATGGGGTGATGATTACTTTGGTACAGATAGGGTTGTGGATGATTTAGTAAGGCGTCTTAGGAAAAAGATGCCTAAACTTAAGATTAGTGCTATTTATGGATTTGGGTATAGATTATCATGAGTTATAGAGGTCATTTAAGTAAACAACTATTATTTTTAATATTTATAGTATTTTTTATAGTTGTTATTTCTCTTGGTATAATCTTGCCACAAACTTTAATACCAGTTGCTGAAAAAAATATTTATTCTCGTCTTTCTGAACCACTGCGTGTTATACAGTCTGATTTTGATGGGAAACTTGATAAATCTCAAATAGCATATTTATATATTGTGGATGGTAAAATTGTTAATAGTGATAATCTTTCATATGTACTTGATATGAAAGATACTTCTAAAATAGAAAAATATTTAAAAAAAGATTATGGTAAATTTGACTATAAACATAGAACGTATTACTATTATAAAATAAATAAAGATAGTGCACAAAAAATTGCACTTACAGATGACTCTTACATCAGAGAAACTAAAGAACAAATTATTGCAGCGATATTTCCAATAGTTATTGCAACTTTTATTATGATTAGTTTAATCCTTGTAATTTGGAGCTCTATTATAGTTATAAAAGTTGAAAGATTAAAAGATGCTGCTAGTAATATAGATAATCCTGATTATGATATAGACTTGGATTTTAAAATGAATGATGAATTAAAGAGTTTAGCACTTGCAATTGAGGATATGAGTATATCTTTAAGAAATCAAGAAAAATATAGAAATACAATGTATCAAAATATTTCACATGATTTTAAAACTCCTCTTGCAGTTATCAAAAGTTATATAGAAGCAGTTGAAGATGATGTTGAAGAAAGTAATAAGGCTTTAGATGTTATTAAAACTCAAGCTGAAAAATTAGAAAACAAAGTTTATTCGCTTCTTTATTTAAATAAACTTGATTATTTAAAAGATAGTAAGGTTGATATTGTTCAAGTTGATATGAAAAAATTAATTAATGATGAAGTAGAAAGTTTTAAATGGAAAAGAAAAGATATTAAATTTAAAGTTGATATTGATAAAAAATCAAGATATTATGGTACAGTAGAACATTGGGAAACAATACTTGATAACTTGCTTAATAACTTTATGAGATATGCTGATAAAGAAATAAAAATAACTGCTAAAAATAATAAACTTATATTATATAATGATGGGTCTAATATTGATAATGATTTATTAGAAGGTATATTTACTCCTTTTAGAAAAGGTATTAAGGGAGAATTTGGTTTAGGTTTATCTATTGTTAAAAAAACTCTTAATTTAATAGAATATGATATAGTTATTAAAAAT
>JAZUAY010000124.1:0-3211 GCA_045638205.1 Bacilli bacterium | reverse complement strand
ATATAACTAAAAATATATTAAAAAAAAGTGATAAAAGCTACCATCAAGTATTATTAAAAGTAAACAATGTTGATGATAAAACAAATTTAAAAGTGAGTATATTAAATAAAAAATCCAGATTAATAAATTTGATTTTGGATGCTTGGAAGGAGGAATAATGAAAAAAATAGAGGATAAAAATTTAGAAAATATTATAGGAGGGGAAGTTACAATGATGACAGTATTCATAGTAAGTGCAATTGTAGTATTTATTTCAGGAATAATTGATGGATATGTTCATCCTAAAAGTTGTAATAATTAATTATGAAATTAGAAAATAGTAAATTAGATAGTATTATTGGTGGAAGTGCTACTATATCAGCAGCTATGATAGGTGGTTTAGTAAAATTAATAAATTCTTTATTAGAACCATCAAGAGGAGTAGGTTCAGCAATAAGAAGAATACATGATGGTGCGATGTGTCCAACAGAATTTTAAAAATAATTAAATCATTATTAATAGGAATAATTATAGGTTTAGCATTCATAATTTTATATAAAATAGGTTTATTTTTAGGAAATTTATTAAATTCCAGCTTGATTTTAAATTATTTTGTCTAAATTTGTTGAAAAATATCAAACTTTTTGTTATACTCTATATAGTTTTAAAACGAAGGGAGGGAAAACTAGATGATAAGCGTACCTGTAAAAAACGGCAATTTAGATGGTGCATTAAAAAGATTCAAACATAAAGTTACAAGAAATGGTATCCCTTCTGAATGTAAGAAAAGAGAAAACTACGTTAAGCCAGGAGATAAAAGAAGAAAAGCTAAAAAAGAAGGCATCAAAAACACTAGAAAAAGAAATAAGATGAACAATTATAGAGATTAATCTATTAAAGACTGTAAACTTTTTAAGATTACAGTCTTTTATCCTTATATTAGAAGAAGGATTAATAATGAATATGAGTATTTTAAGTTTAGATTTAAATGATTATGATGATATTAGTTATATACTAAATGAATTAAATGAAAGATATAATGATAAAAATGATGAAGAAATAGAAGATATATTAGAAGAAATATTAAATGCACTACATTATATAGCTAAAAAGGACTAACATTTATAAAATATATATGATATATTATCATGCATAGGGAACGCATTCCACTAGGAAAGCGAGTCTCTATATCTAAGAAGTAGTCTTTACCCGCCTCTATGGGTGAGTGTACTACTTCTTCTTTATATTTTTCTAAAACAACTTGATAAAATAAATTATTTATGTTAAATTAATATTGTAAGTAAAACTTACATATAATAAAAAGGAACGCGTGATTTTGTGCATTTCAAGTGTTACCTCATTTGAGTTGCACTTGGTCATTAGTTGATGCAAGTGCTTTTTCTACCGAACCCTCTGATGTTTATTAATAATGTTTATACAATAGAAGGATTAATAAAAAAATGAATATAAGTAGTGTGCTTATCAAGAAGTCTTTTTTACCCATAGACATACCTCCTTCCTGGAGGTAACACTCAATTTACAAACGTTCCAATAACTATACTAACATAAAACTATTTTACATACAAGTGTATTATATAAAAATTTATAAAAAAATTAACGTGATAATTTTAAAATCACGTTTTTTTGCTTTTATAGTAAGAAAAAAAGAATCCTAAAGTTAGTTACTTTAAGATTGTCCTATTTATAGTATTATTTTATCATACTTTTTGATAAATTGGAATACCTAAATTTACCTAATTTATTTTGGTCAAAATAGTTTTTATCTTTATTTTATAAAGATTTTTTTCATATTTTCCTAAAGTAACTAACTTTAAGTAAATAGGAAAGGGTAGAAGTTTATGATAGAGAAACTTAAGAATATGACCAAAAATGGTGAAAGAAAAAATTTAATTATATCAATAGTAGCATTATTGTTTATTGTAATGGTTGTGATAGGAATAACGTATGCAGCGTTTACATATACTGCTTTAGGTACAAAAAGTAATAAAGTAACAACTAGTACAATAACAATGAACTACAATGAAGCCACTAATGGAATAACACTCTCTGATGCGTTTCCAATTTCAGATAATGATGGAAAACAACTTACAGGAGAAGGAAGAACATTCTCATTCACTGTCACAGTAACCACAGGAAATAATATAGCAGTAGGCTATGAAGTTAGTGCGGTGAAAGACAATACATCAACACTAGGTAACAACGATGTAAGAATATATTTAGAGAAGAGTAATAGTGGAGCAGAAGGGACCTATAGTGAAGTACTAGCACCAACAGGATTTAGTCCTATAAATGCAACAACAGAAATAGGAACACCAGCAGGAGAGATGGTATTACATAGTGATTCAACAACAACAACTAGAACAGATTATTATATTTTAAGAATGTGGGTAGCAGAAGACTATCTTGTAACAGGAGAGAGTAAGTTCTTTACCATAAAAGTAAATGTCTATGGAACAGATTCACATATCAATGTAAATAGTATAAGCTTAAATAAAAATGCTATGACTCTTGATGAGGGAGAAAGCGAACAGTTAAGTGCAACAGTACTACCTGACTATGCAACAAATAAAAGTGTAACATGGGAAAGCAGTAATAGTAGTGTTGCAGTAGTAGATTCAAGTGGTAATGTCACAGCACAGAGTATAAGTGGAACAACTGCAACAACAACGATAACAGCACGTGATGCTAACGGTCATAGTGCCAGTTGTGTTGTTACAGTTAATAAACCAGAGCCAACTGGTGTAGAAGTAGTAGGTTCCCCTGAAGAGATAGAATTAATAACAGGTGGAGATACAATATTAGAAGCAGGAACAGTACCAGCAAATGCTAACAGTAATGAGGTAGAGTGGACTACAAGTGATAGTGATGTATTAGATATAGAAAAGTATACTGAAGCAAATGCCAGTGGTACAGGAAGTAGTAAAAGTGTAGTTGCTAATAAAGTAAGAGTAAGAGCAGTAGGACCAGGAATAGCAACCTTAACAGTAAAAAGTGCCACTAATCCAGATGCAGATGTGGTAGAAATAAGCGTGGAGGTAGAAGATCCAATAGTAGAAGGAATATCAATAGATAAAGGAGTATTAACATTAGATAGAGGAGATAATACAACAATTACTGCAACACTAACACCAGCTAACTCAAGAGATAAAACTATTTATTGGAGTAATAGTGATGCAAGTATTGCAAGTATAAGTTGTACAGGAGGAAGTAC
>JAZUAY010000123.1:0-2967 GCA_045638205.1 Bacilli bacterium | reverse complement strand
ATCTCAAAAGTATATATTACTATATTATTTGCTTTATCAATTTCTATTTTAAAATTATTAAGAGAACTTTTACTATTTGCAATTTCTCTACTTACTTCTAACTCTTTTTCATTTATTCTATTTATAACAATATTTCTCAATTCATCATATCTATTTTTTACTTGTTTTTCTTTAATACTATCTACTTTTTTTATAAATTTATTTATATTTTTTTCACTATTATCTACTTTTAAATCAATATATGCTTCAGTATAATAATCCATCTTAAATAAACTAGGAAGTGCATAAGCATAATATTTTACTTCACCATTTCCCAACATTGTATTACCTCTATTTAAACTACCAGCACTAGTTGCTAAATATAAAGGACTATTAATAATACCCACTATTTTTAATTTATTTTCATTTAATTCTTCATCTTCATTTAATAAAGTAATTGTATCATTTAACTTACACCCTTTAGTTGTTAAATACTTTTCATCAATCACTATTTCATTAGCATTAATAGGCATTCTACCCTCTAATAAATTAATTTTATTTATAGAATCATTGTATTCTCTTAAACGAAGTACAACAGAATCTTTATAATCATTAAATTCTACATCTTTAGAATGTAGGCCATAAACATTTACATTTTTGGTAAGATTAGATAAAACAGCAATATCATCCCTATTTAAACCATTTGTTGATACTATTTCTACATCATAGACATTTTTATCTTTATAATATTTTTCTATTGTTGCCATTAAATTGAGTGATGATAACTTCATTCCAAGGAAAAATGACACACCTAAAAAACTAAGAATAACTAGTGAAAAAAATCTTTTAAAAGACTTTTTAATTTCTCTAATACTTAATTTTAATAAATTTCTATTTTTCATTATTACCACTCTATTTCATCAATTGATTTTCTTACTTTATTCTTTTTGATTTTTTCTATTTTACCACTTTTAAACTTAATAACTCTATCTGCTATTGGAGTTATTGCCTCATTATGCGTTATTATTATTGTTGTAACATTATATTTTCTATTAGTTTCTTCTAGTAATTTTAATATTTGTTTACTACTTTTATAATCAAGGGCTCCTGTTGGTTCATCACATAAAAGAATAATTGGCTTTTTAACAAGCGCTCTTGCAATAGCAACTCTTTGTTGTTGTCCACCTGAAAGTTGAGAAGGAAAATTATCCTTTCTATCTAACAATCCAACACTATCTAATAATTTATTTATATCACGATGATCATCAATCGATGCTAATTCTAAATTTTCTTTTGTTGTTAAATTTTGAATTAGATTATAAAATTGAAATACAAAGCCAATATTTTTTCTTCTATATTTTACTAATTCTTTTTCACTCATTTTAGATATTTCTAAATCACCAACATAAACATTACCACTTGTAACATTATCCATACCACCTAATATATTAAGGCATGTTGATTTACCAGAACCACTAGGACCAGTTACTATTACTAGTTCTCCTTCTTCAATTTGAAAACTAGCATCATCAAGTGCTTTAATAGTAACTTCACCCATTTTGTAGTCTTTTGATACATTTTTAAATTCTATATAAGCCATAATAACACCTCTTAAAATGTTAAACTTTCTATATTCTTCACATTTTCTTCTAAATAATTTATACACCACTTAATTTCTTCTTCATACATAGGTGAACTTTTATATTTATCTCTTAAAAATAAAACTTGCATATAACTAATTATTTTAGCTTTTTCCATAATTTCTTTTATTTCTTCTTCCGTTTTATTATCAAAATAATATTTATAAGTAAGATCTAAAATTTTTTTACTTACATCTATATCTATTCCTAAAAAATCTTTAGGATTGTTTTTATCAACACAAGCAAAACCGTAATAAGTTGCAAAAATAGCACCAAGTTCAAATATAGGATGTCCCATAGAAATAGTATTCATATCAATTAATAAAGTCTCATCATTTTGCTTCATTAAATTCTTAATATGATAATCTCCATGAAGCATAGTATTAACTTCAGGTATATCTTCAAGTAGTTTTACTAATTTTTCGCCAGATTCTTTACTTAGAAACTGAGCACAATATTTTGCTACTTCTATTTTTTCTTGTTTTTTACTAGGTAATTCATTATCTTCTAAAACAGTAGCATGAATCTTTTTCAATATTTCAACACTTGTTTTTACTAGAGGTTCAATATCACACCCTTCTAATATTAAACTTAGATATGATTTAGCATTAAGAAGTTCAAAAACCGCCCCATAGCTATCACCTACTCTCACAATATCATAAGCAATAGCAGTAGGTATTCCCATAACAAAAGCTTTTTTAGCAAGATCTATTTCCCTTTTTATCATATCAATAGAATTACCCTTTTTGTAAACTTTTACAATAGTTTCAGGATCAATTCTATAAACTAATCCATAAAACCCTTCTCCTATAACTTCACAATCATCAACTGATATTTCACGTAATTTCTTTTCAATCATCATCATTTGAGTAAAACCTGTCATATCAAAAATATTATAAACATCATTATTACAATTAATAATTTTTGTATTATCATAAGCTTTCTTTATTTTTAATATAACTCTTAATCCTGCACTAGAAATATACTCTAAATCTTTAGCATCGAAAACTATTTCATCAGCTCCAACTATTTCTTTATCAATATTTTCTTCTAACTCTCCTACATTAGTAGCATCAATTCTACCACTTAAATTTATTATTTTTTCCATATTATAATTCCTCCACTTGCTTTTTACTAATTGTTAAAACATTTTTATTATCCTTATATTCATACTTTATATCATCAACTATTTTTTTAACCTTAGATTCAAATATATTAGCATCTCCAATAAATTCCGCAACATATAAACTATTTGGCTTATCATATATATCCGTAGGACTATCAATTTGCTCTATCTTACCATTTCTTAAAACCACTATTCTATCACTCATAGATAATGCTTCATCTT
>JAZUAY010000122.1:0-2975 GCA_045638205.1 Bacilli bacterium | reverse complement strand
AAGAATTACTTAAAGTATGTTACTTTAAGAAATTCCCTCTATAATATAGATTGTATCATACTTTTAGATAAATTGAAACAATTTTTTACAATAAAATATTTTGGTCAGATAAATTTTACATATTATATAATACTAAATTTTATCATTTTCCTAAAGTAACATACTTTAAGAAAAAAGAGAGGGTGTATTATATGTTAAAAGTGAATAAAAAAGAGACTATAATGTCAATTGTTGCACTATTATTTATAGTGCTTGTTGTAATAGGAATAACATACGCAGCATTTAACTATACTGGGTTAGGTACTAAGAGTAATAAAGTAACAACTAGTACAATAACAATGAACTATAATGAAGCGACAAATGGAATAACACTAACAGATGCATTTCCAATATCAGATAATGATGGAAAGCAACTTACTGGAGAAGGTAATACTTTTGGTTTTACAGTAACAGTAACAACAGGAAATAATACAGCAGTAGGATACGAAGTAAGTGCAGTGAAAGACCAGGCCTCAACTTTAGGTAATAACGATGTAAGAATATATTTAGAGAAGTCAACAAGTGGAGCAGAAGGAACATATAGTGAAGTACTAGCGCCAACAGGATTTAGTGGGGTTAATGCAACAACTGAAATAGGTACACCTGCCGGAGAGATGCTACTTCATAGTGATAGTGCAACAAGTACCAGAACAGATTATTATATATTAAGAATGTGGGTAGCAGAAGACTACATTGTAACAGGAGAAAGTAAATTCTTTACAATAAAGGTAAATGTATATGGAACAGATTCACATGTAAATGTAAGTAGTATAAGTTTAAATAAAAATAGTATGAGTTTAGATGAGGGAGAAAGCGACCAATTAAGTGCAACAGTTCTACCAGAGTATGCTACAAATAAGAGTGTAACATGGAGTTCTAGTAATACTGATGTAGCAGTAGTAGATTCAAGTGGTAATGTAACAGCACAAAGTATAAGTGGAACTACAGCAACAGCAACCATAACAGCAACAGATGTAAATGGGCATTCTGCAAGTTGTGTAGTAACAGTAAATAAACCAGAGCCAACAGGAGTAGCAGTAGTAGGAAATACAACTGAATTAAATCTAATAACAGGTGGTACTACAACACTAGAAGCAAATACAGTACCAAGTAATGCAAACTCAAATGAAGTAGAATGGACAACATCTGACTCAAGTGTTGTTGATATAGCACAATACACAGAAGCACAAGCAAGTGGAACAGGAAGTTCTAAATCTATAACAGCAAACAAGATAACAGTAATAGCAGTAGGACCAGGAAGTGCAACACTAACAGTAAAAAGTGCAACAAATCCAGATGCAGATGTAGTAGAAATAAGTGTAACAATAGAAGATCCAATAGTAGAAGGAATAACAATAGATAAAGGAGTGTTAACATTAGATAGAGGAGATAATACAACTATTACTGCAACATTAACACCAGCTAACTCAAGAGATAAGCGTGTCAGATGGTCAAGTAGTAATGCATCAGTAGCAACACTAAGTTGTACAGGTGGAAGTAGTAATGCAAGTGGAGAGATAGAAACAACAAGTACAACATCAACATGTACAATAAATGCAGTAGGAAATGGAACTACAACAATCACAGCAATAGATGCTAAAGGACATAGTGATACAGCAGTAGTAACAGTACAATCAAGTGTAGCACAAAGTCTATCAATGCCTGTATCAACAAGTGTAACAAGATTATCAACAAATAATTTCACAATAACAGGATTAACAAGTGATAATGGAAATGATCCAAGAGATTTAGATGTGAATACAATGACAATATCTCAAACAAATAATATAGGTACATTATCATGTGAAAATGTATTAACAAGTGGAGTAGTAACAAGTGTATATTGTACAATTACCGGAACAACAACGGGAAGTACAACAATAAATGTAACTGCTAGTGGTGGAGCACATACGTCAATGCAATTAACAGTAAATGCACTAATACCATCTAGTGTAACAATAGGAAATAAACCAGAAGATAATACAATGGAACCTGATACAACACATCAATTAACAGCAAGTGTTTTATCTGCAAGTGCAGATGATACAAGTGTAGTTTGGTCATCATCTGATACATCAGTAGCAACTGTTTCATCATCTGGAGTAATTAATGCTATAAGCGCTGGAACTACTACAATTACTGTAACTACAAACAGTGGTAGTAGAACTGATAGTTTTACTTTGACTGTTGAAAGTCCTGAATTGTGGTTATATAACAATGGTGATGTTTATGAAAATTCAGGTGGATGGAGTGGAGCTATAAATACTTATTGTATCCCTGGTATTTCGACTTGTAAGTGTGCTTATATTGAGACAAATAAAAGTATCAACTTTTCAAAGTGGAATTATTTATATATTAAAATTTCTTCTCAATCATATTCTGGTGGTAGACCAGTTAAGGTTATGATAAATGATAATGGTATAGATGCTGTTTCTTCGACTGGAGTATATAAAATTGATATATCAGAAGTATCAGATAGTGGTAAGCTAAAGTTTCGTGAAGATAATAATGCATCTAGGGACCATAGTGGTGATGCTGGCGATAAAGGCACATATCTTTATGTTCGTGATACTTATGGTAGTGAATATGGTGAAGTTTCAATTGTAGAAGTTAAATTATCAAATTCATAAATATAATATAATCAATATTATTTTGGATAACATTGATTATATTTTTTATTATAAATTATAATTTATTATCGCTATTTGTTTGGTTTTATGATAAGATAGTATTAGGTGATAGTTATGAATGCTGATTTAAAGTTATGTTTATCTAGTAATGTTTATATTAATTTGGAAAGTGATTTATCTTTAGAGTCAATTGATAAAATTACTACTAAATATAAAGATTTTAATGAATTAATTAATTCTTCAGAGTATAGTGAAGTTATTAATAATTTTTATAGAAGATATTCTAATTATATTGATAAGATGGAA
>JAZUAY010000121.1:0-8110 GCA_045638205.1 Bacilli bacterium | reverse complement strand
AGAAGATATAGTATGGACAAGTAGTAATACTAGTGTGGCAGAAGTAGACTGTGATGGACAGACATATTGTGAAATAGAAGGATTAGCAGAAGGAAGTACAACAATAACAGCCAGAACCACAAATGCAATATATGATACAGCAACTTTGACAGTTAATCAAGTCATTAAAGCTACAGATTTTGCAGTAGGAGATTATGTATATATGGTACCAAGTTATGTGGGGAGTTATACACCAACAACAGATAGTTCCAGTCCATACTATACTGGAACAAGTAGTCCAGGAAGTGTAACGCCAAGTGAATTAACCAAATGGGTAGTAATAAAAAATGATGGAACAAATATAGAAATGGTATCATTAAATGTGTCAAGTACAACAATATCATTTTATGGTACTGTAGGATATAAAAACTATGTAGGTGCATTAAATAAAATAGCAGAACAATATAGAAATGATAAATTTACAAATGGTTCAAGATATATGGGATATTTAGTAGGTTCAAGTGTTGAACAATGTTCTAATATGTGTAATGGAGACACTAATTATATAACAGATTATGATTTAGTAAATAATATAAGTTTAATCAGAGCTACTATACAAAATTCTTCATCCTATGGTACATATTTTTTAGCTTCAAGAGCAAATCCATATACTGATGGTGGGGGGACTTATGCATGTTCTATTGGTATCTCGGAGACGAGTGGGAGCATCAATTATAGTGGATTATATAGAATTACTAACAGTAGTGACAGGAAAGACAGCAGATATATTAGACCTATTTTAACCTTAAAACCTAATGTGGTAGCAGATGTCTCTGGAGATGGTTCAGAAAATAATCCATGGGTTCTAGTAGAATAAAAATAAAGTATCTAATCCGAGATACCTTAATAGCAGGTAGATGTTTAATCTATTTGCTATTAGGGTTACATTTCTTAAATTAAAACTTTATGGACCTTGTTTTAATTTCTACTCACACTTCGGTGTAATCCTAAAACTTCAGAATAGTTTTTCTATTCTGTTTTTATATATAATATTTTGAAAAATAATAGTTTCTATTTTTTATAATTTATGATAAAATATATAAAGCAGGAGTGATGTATATGAGTTTAACAGCTGGAATAGTAGGTTTACCAAACGTTGGTAAATCAACATTATTTAATGCAATAACAGGTAATAAAATATTAGCAGAAAATTATCCATTTGCAACAATTGATCCCAATGTAGGTATTGTTACAGTACCAGATGAAAGAATGGATAAATTAGTGAGTATGTATAATCCAAAAAAAGTAATACCTACTTCATATGAATTTACAGATATAGCAGGATTAGTTAAAGGAGCATCAAATGGAGAAGGTTTAGGTAATAAATTTTTATCACATATTAGAGAAACAGATGCTATATGTGAAGTAGTAAGATGTTTTGATAATGGAGAAATTATTCATGTAGAAGGAGAAATAAATCCCATAAGAGATATTGAAACTATTAATTTAGAATTAGCAATATCAGATTTAGATATTATAAATGGTAGATTAGAAAGAGTTGCTAAAAAAGCAAGAACAAGTAAAGATAAACATGACCTATTAGAAGTAGAAGCTTTAGAAAAATCTAAAGAAGCATTAATAAAAAACATACCATTAAGAAAAGTAGAATATAAAGAAGAAGAATTACAAATATTAAAATCATATAGTTTTTTAACATTAAAACCTATAATATATTTAGCAAATGTAAATGAAGAAGATGTAGCAACAGAAGACAATGAATATGTAAAACTTGTAAAAGACTATGCAAAAGTTGAAAATGCTCCTGTTGTAAAAATATGTGCTAAATTAGAAAGTGATATTAGCGAGTTAGATGATGAAGCAGAAAGAAATGAAATGTTAGAAATGTATGGCTTAAAAAGCAGTGGTTTAGAAGAATTAATTAGAACAACTTATAGTTTACTAGGTTTAAGAACATTTTTTACAGTGGGTATTGATGAAGTTAGAGCATGGACCTTCAAAAAAGGAACAACTGCTAAAAAATGTGCCGGTATAATACATACAGACTTTGAAAAAGGTTTTATAAAAGCAGAAGTCATGAGCTATAATGATTTAATAGAATGTGGCAGTGAATTAAAAGTAAAGGAAAAAGGTAAAGCAAGATTAGAAGGAAAGGATTATGAAATGCAAGATGGTGATATTTGTCATTTCAGATTTAATGTATAATGAATAATCTTACAATGATAGCAGCAGTTGGAAAAAATCTTGAATTAGGTAAAAAAAACGAACTAATATGGCATTTTAAAGAAGATATGACATTTTTTAAAAACAATACCATTAATAAAACTGTAGTCATGGGAAGAAATACTTATGAATCAATTGGAAGAGATTTACCTAATAGAAAAAATATTGTTTTAACATCAAGAAATATAAAAAATGATAATATAATAACAATTAATAATATTGAAAACATATTAAAATATATAAAAGAAAACAAGGAAGAAATTATGATAATAGGAGGAGCCAAAGTATATCAAGAATTTCTATCATATGCAAGTAATTTATTATTAACAGAAATTGAATCAATAGATGATAAAGCCGATACATTTTTTCCTAGATTTAATAAAGAAGATTTTAATAAGAAGATATTAAGTGAACATATAGATGAAAAAACAAATATAGAATATAAACATGTTTTATACAAAAGAAAAAAGCCTACAATGTAGACTTTTTTTAAATACCTAAAGGAAATTTTAATTGTTTATTTTTTACTTTAATTTCATCAAGTGGATAATCTTCTATTTTTACATCATCAACAGTAAAATCATAGAAATTATTAACATCAGGATTAAGCACAATCTTAGGACTACAATTAATTGGAACTCTATCTAACATTTCAACTACTTGATCAATATGTCTATCATATATTTGAATATTATTATAACACCAAGTAAATTTACCAGGAATATAGTTAAAATGTCTAGCTACCATCATTTGTAAAGTCATATATTGCATTTGGTTAATTGCCCCAGCAGTAGCAAAATCACTAGATCTTTGAGTAAGCATCATATCAAGATAATCTTTTCCATCACGACCATGTCTGACATTAAATTCTGATAGAAAAGCACAAGGTTTTAAACCATGAGGTTTCTTGAAATCCTCAACTTGCCATAAAGATATAATATGACGTCTACCATCAGGATCTTTCTCTATACCGTCTAATAAATCCTTCATCAAATTATGACTTCTAACAGTTTCTCCATAGCTTGCTCCAATCGTTCTATTACCAATATCCCAATCATCCCACCAAGTAACACCATATTTATCTGCAAGTAAATCCAAGTCATTTGAAGTATCTTGATAAATCCACAATATTTCACCAATACTTTTCTTTACAGCAATAGGTCTAAGTGTAGTAAGTGGTGATTCACCCTTAGTAATATCATAAGTAGTCATTCCATGATTAACGCTTAAAGTATGAGCAGGCATACCATCAGCATATTTTGGTCTAGGATTTTTATCAAGACTACCTTCTTGTAATATTCTATCAAAAATTAATTTATGATACATATCACCTTTAGTACCAATATTTACCCCATTTTTATCAACTAAACTAGTATTTTCATCATTGACTAGCACATTTTCATAAGAATCTTTAACTAAACTAAAATTAGCAATTCCATCTTTTAATAAAGCTTTATTAATATAATTAACATCTATTTTTCTCAATTTTAAAACCTCCCATAATTTCATTATAGCAACTTCAAAAAATAAAAGAAAGTAAAAATTAAAAATTTATAGACAAAATAATAATTATTTGATATAATACTACCGAGTATTTAAAATACTCCTTACCTCAAGTTATGAGGTCTAATGTCCAAAAGGAGGTGCAAAAGATGAATAAATATGAAATAATGTTTATTGTTAAATCTGATATGGAAGAAAAAGATATTAAAAAAACAGCAGAAGATATGAAGAAAGTTTTAACAGATAAACAAGCTAAAATTGTAAAAGAGGAAGAATTAGGACAAAAAGAATTAGCATATGAAATTGAAAAAATGAAAACAGGATATTATTTTCTTTATACAGTTGAAGCTAGTAGCGAAGCCATTGATGAATTTAAACGTATTGCAAGAATCAATGAAAGTATACTTCGTGAATTAACTATCAAAGTAGAAGATTAGTGAGGTAAATTATGAATAAAGTATTTTTAATAGGTCGCTTAACAAGAAATCCAGAATTAAGATATACAGGAAGTAATACACCTGTGGCAACTTTTTCTCTAGCAGTAAATAGAAATTTTACAAATGCACAAGGAGAAAGAGAAGCAGATTTTATAAATATAGTTGTATGGAGAAAACAAGCTGAGAACGTAGCAAAATATTTAACTCAAGGTTCTCAAGCTGCAATAGATGGTCGTATTCAAACTAGAAGTTATGATGATAATGAAGGTAAGAAGCGTTATGTAACTGAAGTAGTAGCAGATAATGTTGAATTTTTAGCATCAAAGGGTGGTAATACACCACAATCTACACAAGCTTCATCATCTAATAATTTTTCATCAAATGAACCAACACCATATGATTTTCCATCAGATACTGCTAAAGCAGAGACAACAAATGTAGATAGTAATCCTTTTGAAGATTTTGGATCTAACATTGAAATAAGTGACAATGAATTACCATTCTAAAAAGGAGGAATAAAAGATGGCAGAATTCTATCGTAAAAAGAAAAAGGTTTGTATGCTATGTGCAGGAAAAACTGTATCATACAAAGACCCTGAAACTTTAAAAAGATTTATAAATGAAAAAGGTAAAATTTTTCCAAGACGTGTATTAGGAACATGTGCACGTCACCAAAGAGTTGTTGCTCGTGAAATTAAAAGAGCAAGAGCAATTGCACTTTTACCATATACTAAATAAGAATTCATTAGAATTCTTTTTTTATATTTAAAATGCTCCTAGTTATTAGACAATATAGCAAATTTATTATATAATTATATTATATGTATAGGAGGAACTATGGATATAAAAAAGAATGGAAAAAAGATAAAAAAAATAGTAAACAAATCAAAGAATATCTTTATAATGGGACATAAAAATCTTGACTTAGATGCTATAGGTAGTTGCATAGGAATGTATAGCATACTAAAAAAACAAAAGAAAAACTGTTATATAATAGTAGATGATAAAGAGCTCGAAATGGGAGTTCATAAAATTCTAACTGAAGTAGAAAATGTCTATAATTTCATAAAAACATCAGAAATTCCTATATATTCACACAAAAAGAATAAAAAGAATTTATTAATAATAGTTGATACTAATAAAAAAGATTTAGTTAATTCAAAAAAAGCCTTAGAATATTTTGATAATATATTAATAATCGATCACCATTCATTAGGAAAAAAATCAATAAATAAAGGGCTAAGGATTATAGATGAAGATATATCAAGTGCTTGTGAAATGGTAGTAAAAATAGGTACTGAAGTATTTAATCATGAATTTTCAGCATATGTTTCTACATTATTATTAGCAGGAATAACATTAGATACAAATAACTTTACATTAAAAACCAATTCAGAAACATTTTATACAGCATACTATCTAACTGCATATGGAGCAAATCCAAAAAAAGTACAATATTTAATGAAACAAGATATTAATATGTACTCCGAGCAACAAAAACTATTAACTAACATAGAAGTAAATGGCAATATTGCTATTACAAAAGGAACAAGATTCTTAATATATAGAAGAGAAGAGTTAGCAAGAACTGCCGATACCTTATTATTTTTCAATAATATAGAAGTTTCATTTGTTATAGGTAGAATTAGCAAAACAGAAATAGGAATATCAGCAAGAAGTTTAGGTAATGTTAATATCTCAAAAGTATTAGAAAAATTAAATGGTGGTGGCGATGCCTACAATGGAGCAGCTGTAATCAAAAGTAAAAAAATAAGTGAAGTATATACATTAGTAAAAAAAGCAATAAAGAATTTAGGTGATGAATAGTGAAAGTAATATTTTTAAAAGATGTAAGAAAACAAGGTAAAAAGGGAGAAATAAAAAATGTTAAAGATGGATATGCTGAAAACTTTTTAATAAAACAAGGTTTAGCAACACCTGTTAATAAAGATAGTTTAAGAGAACTTGATAGAACAAATAAAAAAGAACAAGAAGAATTAAATAAAAAAGAGCAAACTGCAAAGGATTTACAAAAAAAACTATTAAATACTATGATAGAGTTTAAAGTAAGAACAGGAGCAGAAGATAAAGTATTTGGTAGTATTAGTTCAAAACAAATAAAAGATGAGTTAAATAAAATTGGATATAAAGTAGAAAAAAGATGGATTGATTTAAAAACACCAATTTCAACTTTAGGATTTCATAAAGTAAAAATTAATATATATAAAAATATAACAGCAGAAATAAAAGTACATTTAATAAAATAGAGGAGGTAATAAAATGGCTATTAGAACAATGCCTAATGATTTAGAAGCTGAAAAATCTGTTTTAGGGTCTTGCCTCTTATCAAAATATGCATTGCAAAAAGCTTGTGAAAGTTTAACAGCAGAAAAATTTTATGATGAGAAAAATAGTATAATCTTTAAAAATTTAGAAATACTGCAAGAAAAGAAAATTCCATTAGATATAGTTACTTTAACATCAAATTTAAAAGATAATAATGAGTTAAATGAAGCAGGAGGAGTTGAATATTTAACAGAGATTGTAGAGTTTGTTCCAGTTGCATCAAATGTTGATTATTATATAAAAATAGTAGAAGAAAAAGCAATATTAAGAAATTTAATAATAACTAGTGAAGAAATAGCAAGTACTGGCTATACTAGTAGTGATAATGTAAATGAGACACTAGATGAAGCTGAAAGAAAAATTTTAGATATAGTAAAACATCGTAAATCAAGTGAGTTTAAAAGTATTCAAGATGTAATGACATCTACTACAACTAATTTAGAAAAACTAGCAGAAACAAAAGGAGAAGTAACAGGAATAGCAACAGGATTTAGAGATTTAGACAAATTAACAACAGGATTACATGAAAATCAATTTATAATTTTAGCAGCAAGACCAGCCATGGGTAAAACTGCCTTTGCGCTTAACCTAGCAACAAATGTAGCAATAGATACAGGTAAAACAGTCGCTTTATTCAACTTAGAAATGGGTGCAGAACAATTAGCAAACAGAATTTTATCATCACTTGGACAAGTAGATGGTTATAAATTACAAAGTGGTAGATTATTAAATGATGATTGGCGAAGAATATCATCAGCAATAGATAGACTAGATGGTACTAACATTTTTATAGATGATACCCCAGGAATAACAATAGGAGAAATAAGAGCTAAATGTAGAAGATTATCAAGTACAGAAAAAGGTTTAGATTTAGTTATAATTGATTATTTACAGTTAATATCAGGTGGAAAAAACTATGGAGCTAATCGCCAACAAGAAGTATCAGACATTTCAAGATCACTAAAAACATTAGCAATGGAATTACAAATACCAGTAATCGCTCTTGCACAGTTATCACGTGCTGTTGAAGGACGTGAAGATAAAAGACCATTAATGAGTGACTTAAGAGAGTCAGGTTCTATAGAGCAAGATGCAGATTTAGTAGCATTTTTATATCGAGATGATTATTACAACAAAGAAGCAAGAACAGATGATAATAATAGTATTACAGAGTTGATAATAGCAAAACATCGTAATGGACCAACAGCTAACATTAAATTTCAATTTAGTAAAAATACATCAACATTTAATAGTATAAGTTTTAGAAAAGAGGAAGATGGTAATGATAAAAAAGAATAAAATTATATTACTTCTAATAATTTCTCAATTTAGTATATTAGGAATGGCTCAATTAGAAACCAAACCCAAAACAGCATACCATGTATACTTAAAAGGAAGATCAATTGGTTTAATAAAATCAAAGAAAGAATTAGAAGAATATATAGATAGGGAACAAAAACATTTGAAAAACAAATATAATGTAGATAAAGTATATACACCAGATAATTTAGATATCAAAAAAGAAATAACATATAGTGATAAAATTAGTTCAACTTCAGAAATATATGAAAAGATAAAAGATATATCATCATTTACAATTAAAG
>JAZUAY010000120.1:0-2241 GCA_045638205.1 Bacilli bacterium | reverse complement strand
TGTTAATTTATCTAAATTATTAGGTTCTGCAATTAAGATATAATCATCTTTTTTACCATTTATATCTTTTTCTGCTCTTATAGCTTTCTTATCAATAATCATTAAAAGTGATGCTGAGTATGCATTAGGATCAACTTGTTTACTAAATAAATATTTAACTATTTCTGGTCCATATTCATATGGGAAATCTCTTAGATATTCTGCTGTAAATTCATCACATTTTTTATTATCTTTAGCTTTCTTTTTCATGTATAAATATAATATTATTAATGCTAGTGATATTATAATTGTTAAACCATATGAACCATACACTATTATTCTTGCCATCATTCTTTCGGCATTAGCTTCGTCAGCCCATTTTTTTTCAACTTCTAATATTTTGTTTTTTCCATCAACACCTGATTTTTTAGTTGCATTTTTAACTAAGTCTTTATTAAACATTACTCTGGTAGAGACATAATTCTTTTTACCAACACCATTATTATATGTAATTTTGGCATATTTAGAATCAACACGCTCAATATTACCATCATATGGTCCGTGTAAGAATACTCTTATATCTTTATCTTCGCCAGGTAAGTTTACTCTAGCTTCAAGATAGTCAATGTTATCTTCAAAAGTATCACCTAATAACATCCAAGCAATTTCAGCGACATCATTATGTACTACTACAACATTTTTTACTGTATATTCTATTAAAAAGGCCTCATTTGTTGATGATGGATTATATATTTTAAGGTCAACTCCATTTAATCTATCATCTTTTTTATATACACCCTTATCTCCATTATAGGCTGATATAGTTTCTGTAAATTCTGCAGTTCTTAAAGATGTATCTTTAATACTATTAAATGTGATACTACTTCTGTTTTTTACTCCATAAACTTTTAAATCTTCAATAGCATCACCATTGTATATAAGACTACCTTCAAAACTTTTAGAATCAGCAGTAAATGCCTTTAAATTACTATTTTTATATCTAACTTCTCTTAGTCTACCATTATATGTTCCCTCAAGGGAAGCTAGTTCACTTACTTTTATATCACCATTATCTTGTATATCAATATTTATAAACATCTTTTCAGTATCACCATCAGCTGCATAAATATTGATAGGTATTAATAGCGATAATATTGTTATAATTATTAAACTATATTTTTTCATATTTTCTCCCTTACATAAAAAACTTGCATAATGCAAGCTTAATTATTAAAATCAACTTTTGGTACAGCTTTATCAGCTTCAGTTGCTTCAAAAAATGCTGCTTTTTCAAAATGAGCTAGCTTTGCAACAATATTTGATGGTATAGTTTCTACTTTATTATTAAATTTCAAAACTGTATCATTATAAAATTGTCTCATTGTACTGATTTTATCTTCAGTATCTCTTAAATCATTTTGTAAGTTAATAAAGTTTTCATTTGCTTTTAATTCTGGATAAGCTTCTTGTAACATTAATAATTTATTTAATGCTCCTGTAAGTTCTCCATTTGCTTTTAATTCTTCTTCTGGTGTATTAGCACTTGCAAATGCATTACGTGCTTTAACTACATCTTCTAATGTTGAAGACTCATGTTTTGCATACCCTTTTACTGTTTCAACTAAATTAGGTATTAAATCTGCCCTTCTTTTTAATTGTACATCAATTTGTGCAAATTGATCTTTTACTCTATTGCGTAATACTACTAAACCATTATATGTTGTAAAAAACCAAATAGCTAGTAAAACTATTACACCTATTATAATTCCTATAATCATATTTTTTCCTCCTATTAATTTAATTATATTAAATTATATTTTTTTTGTAAATATATTTATAAATAAAATATGTAAAATTTGTTATTTTCGTTATCAAGTGTCAATATAAGTGAATATTTATCATTTGCTAACATAAAACGATTAGCCCATCTTTTAGTTCTGTTGTTTTCAGCTTTAATTAAAACCTTTTCTTCATTAGTAACATAATCAATTAATTTTATATTACCATTACCATCATTAGCAATATATTTTGAATTATCAAATAAATAATTATCTAAATTATTTATCTTACTACTATCAAAAACACTTTCATTATTATTAGCATTATATAATTTATAAACTATATCTTCTTCTTTGACAAATTTTTCTAATAAATATGGTACATCATCTATTAAACTATATGAGGTATTTTCATTTTTTATTTCAAAACTTCCTAAAACTTCATATTTATTATTTAATGTTATCATATATTTTTTATCATTAT
>JAZUAY010000119.1:0-2383 GCA_045638205.1 Bacilli bacterium | reverse complement strand
ACTAACACCTAATATAATTGTATTTTTAAGATGTTTTTCTAAGGCTTTTTTTATTTTTAAAGCTTCTTTATATATATAATTATTATCTTTGCCACTAATTCTAATACTTAATATGTAAAAGTATGGTGGATATTTTAAGGTTTTACGAATATTCATTTCTTCATTATAAAAACTAAAATAATCATGCTTACTAGCATATTTTATTGCATAATGATCTTTGTTAAAGGTCTGCATTATCACACTACCAGTTTTTTTAGAACGACCAGCACGACCGGCAACTTGGCTAATTAAAGAAAAAGTTACCTCACTACTTCTAAAATCTGGAATGTTTAATGATGTATCTGCATTAATAATTCCTACAAGTGTTACATTATCAAAATCTAGTCCTTTAGCAACTATCTGGGTACCTAGCAAAATATCATATTCATGATTTGTAAAGGCTTTAATCATTTTTTCGTGGGCTCCCTTTCTTGAAGTAGTATCATAATCCATTCTAAGAATTTTAGCATTAGGAATTATTTTAGAAAGTTCTTCTTCTATTTTTTCTGTTCCAACTCCTAATGTTGATAGAGATTCTTCATTACATTTTGGACATTTTTTTATTAGATTAGTTGCATAGCCACAATAATGACATCTTAAATTGTCAGATGATTTGTGATAAGTTAATGTTATATCACAATGAGGGCATTTAATAACTTCACCACAATTTTTACAAGAAATAAAAGTTGAGTATCCTCTTCTATTAAGTAGGAGAATTACTTGTTCATGATTGTTTATTTTTTCATTAATAGCATCTATTAAATCTTTAGAAAAATTACTACTCACTTTAGATATATTTTTATACATATCAATTATCTTAACTTCAGGAAGAGATTTTTTATTAATACGATTTTTTAAACTAACCAAATGATATACTCCTTTTTTAGCTCTTGCATAAGTATCAAGTGTTGGTGTGGCACTACCAAGTATTACTTTGCATCCAGTATTTAATTCTGCTCTTTTAATTGCCATAGTAATTGCATCATATCTGGGGTTAGAATCGTCTTGTTTATATGAATCACTATGTTCTTCATCTATAATAATTAATCCAAGATTTTTTAAAGGTACAAACAATGCACTTCTAGCACCTATAACAATAGATACTTCTCCTCTATTTATTTTGCGCCACTCATCATATTTTTCTCCATCAGAAAGTGCTGAGTGAATAGCAGCGATAGTATTACCAAATCTATTTACAAATCTTTTAATCATCTGTGGAGTTAGACTGATTTCTGGAACAAGAACAATAGCTGTTTTTCCTAATTTTATTTGTTCTTCTATAAGTTCCATATAAACTTCAGTTTTACCTGAACCAGTTACACCATGTAAAAGATATGTTGTATCAGTAGTATTTCTTATTTCTTTAACAACATTTTTTTGTTCTTCTGTTAATTCTTTTTTTGTAAAGTCTCCTTTTTCATAAACTAGTCTATAATGCTCTTTTTTTACTTCTATTAATACACCTAAATCTATAAGTTTTTTTATATTACTATATGTTTTTAATAGTTCTTTTCTTATAATTAATTCTCTATCTTTAAATAAATCTACAACTTCTTGTTGTTTTTTGGTAAGTTTTATATCTTGTTTGCCAAGTTTATAATATGTATCATATTTTTTATTAATAGTACTTCCCTCTTTAGCTTTTAATGCTTTAGGTAGCATTACTTGATAACAACTAATTAAAGTAGATAAAGTTTCTTTTTGCATAATCTTGCCAAGGGTTAAAAGTTCTTTGTTTAAAATAATATCACTACTAGTAACATCAATAATATTTTTTAATTTAGCAGTACTATTTTGTTTAATTTCAATTACAAAACCTTCTAT
This sequence comes from Bacilli bacterium, assembly GCA_045638205.1. GTDB lineage: Bacteria > Bacillota_I > Bacilli_A > RF39 > UBA660 > UBA2730. The sequence continues at coordinate 520 of JAZUAY010000119.1, read as the reverse complement.
AACTTGTCTGCCAAATGGTACTCTTACACGTACTCCAATTTTGATTTTTTCTTTTAAAGCATCTGGTACACTATAATCAAATACTCTATCTATATTCTTATTTGAAAGTTCTACAAGTACTCCTATAATCATATATTAAACCTCCCCATATTATTATTTAAAATGTAGAGAAAAAGAGCGATTTCGTAGAAATTACTCTTCTTCTAAACTTTTGATTTCTTCAATAGGTAATTCTGTTATTTCTGATATATCTTCAATGTTATATTTCTTTGCCAACATTTTCTTAGCAACTTCTTTTGCTTGCTCCTGCTTTCCAATAGTTTCACCTTTTTCTATGCCCTTTTTAATGCCTTCTGCTAGTCCTTCCATCTTAGCACCGTATCTGTTTGCTGCTTCTTTATCATATGAAGACATTACAATTTTGTCTTTCTCGGCACTTACTACATCATTAACATATTCTTCCATTATCTTATCACCTTCACTCATCTTCTTTGAATACTCGTAATCTCCTGAATATAAA
>JAZUAY010000118.1:0-5670 GCA_045638205.1 Bacilli bacterium | reverse complement strand
GAGATTATTTAAGGAATGAAGTTGATGAAAAAGTTATTGAATATAAAAAAGAACTAGAAAATTCTAGTATCAAAAAAATATATCAAAAAAAATAGCTACTTATAAAAAGTGAGCTATTTTATTTTAAACTTATTTTTTACTTTTTGATATGCTTTATCAAAGTCATCCATAGCAAGCATTTCTTTATTTATTTTTTCTCCATCTAAATCATTATAAAGATCAAAATAAATATTTTGTTGATTAACAGAATTATCTAGTGAAAATGATTGATAATTATGGTGAGATTCTCTTGCTAATCTTTTTTTAAAAAGTTCGACATTCTTTAGATATAATAAAACATAATATTTATCATAACCTTTTAAATCATATAAACCTTCTACTAAACGATTATAAACATCTGTGAAAGAATAATCTTTATATCCTAGTCTAGCATATACTTCTTCTGTAAAAAAAGTTCTATCAAATATAATATCCATAGGTATATCTTGCATCTCATATAAATAATTTAATAAAGAATTGTACATTTTATTTGAATAATATTTACCTACGACAGTTTTATCCTTATTGCCTGCTAGACGATATAGATTTGCTGATGATATATTGTCCCTTAAAAAATTAGTCAAAGTTGTTTTTCCTGTTCCTTGTGGACCTTCTATAATAATTAATCTATTATTTGACATAACAAAAACCTCCTTCTTATAAATTATAACTAATAAATTTAAATTATTCAATAATTATGATAAAATTATTATAGAGGTGTAGCATGAAAAAAAAGAATAAGCTAATAATTTTGATTTTATCTCTAATTATTGTAATAATATTAATAATTAGATTAATATTATTCTTAAGAGTTAAATATGCCAAAATTGAAGTTTTAACTACAAAGAATATGAAAGTTGAAGTCTATAGAAAGGTTAGAATAAGTAATTTTATTAGAGAAATTAATGGGGAAATTATTAATGATAGATGGATCAATACTGAAAAATTAGGAGAGCAAACTGTTAAATTTTATTTTATAAATGATGATAACATAAAAGTGTCATATAGCTTTAAAATTAAAGTAGTTGATACTACTCCTCCTATTACAACAGATAAAAATAAAGTAACTCATTATATAGGTGATAAAGATGATATCGCAAAAAGCCTCTTTTGTGGTGATAATTTTGATGATAAACCTAAATGTAAGATTGTTGGAGAATATGATGTAAATACTGAAGGAGATTATCAAGTACAATTTGTAGCAGTTGATTCTTCTGGAAATGAGACTATTAAAGATTTAGTAATAAATATGAAAGTTAAACCAGAAAGTATTAAAAATAAGAATATTAATAGTAATGATAATAATGATAGTAGTAATGTAAATGTTACTGGAACTGATTTTAAAGAAATAAAAGAAATCTATAAAACTAAAAAAAATAAAATTGGAATTGATGTTTCTAAATGGCAAGGTAATATTGATTATAAGAAAGTTAAAAATGCTGGTTGTGAGTTTGCTATTATAAGAATAGGTTATCAAAAAGGTATAGATGGTGAATTAATTATTGATCCTTATTTTGAAGATAATATAAAGGGATTTAATAAAGTTGGAATACCAGTTGGCGTTTATTTTTTCTCTTATGCAAAAGATAAAAGTGATGCCATGAGACAAGCTATATGGATAAAAAGTAATATAAAAAATAAAAATATTTCATTACCAGTAGTATTTGATTGGGAAAACTGGGAAATGTATCAAGAGTTTAATCTATCATTTAAACATTTATCAGAAGTTGCTGATACTTTTATGAAAAAAATTGAGAAATATGGTTATCAACCTATGTTATATAGTAGTAAAAATTATTTAGAAAATATTTGGTTTGATACTGCCTACCCTATTTGGTTAGCACATTATACTGATAAAACTGATTATGTTGGTAAATATGATATTTGGCAATTAACTGATGAAGGAATAATAGATGGAATAAAAAATAAAAATATTGATGTTGATATATTGTATGAAAGGAAAAAAAGAAAATGAAAGATGAGTTATATGATTATATTAAAGAAATTGATGAATTAATTAATACTAAAAAAATATCAAAGAAAGTAAAAGAAGAACATTTAATTAGAATAGGTTTTTATCAACATGAAAGACTAATACATTTATTAGTAACATTATTTTATGCACTATTTACAATACTTTTTATAACACTTTCTACCCTATCACCATTATTTTATATAATTGTTTTAATATTAGTTTTATTTGATTTATTTTATATAGTGCATTATTTTAGATTAGAGAATGGTGTTCAATATTTATATAAACAATACTATAAAATGTAGAAAAAGACTTTACATCAAGTCTTTTTTTTGATATTATTTAATTGTTGTTTATTTATGCGGATGTAGTACAGTGGTTAGTACATGGCCTTGCCAAGGCTAGGACGGGGATTCGATTTCCCTCATCCGCTCCAATAGTAATTAAAGCCTTATTTTATAAGGTTTTTTATTTTTCTAGGTCTTATTTAGGTCTTAAAGTGAACGAAAGTATTGATAATATTTTTTATGCTGCTTTTGAAAGTGATTATTATAAAGAAAAAGACGATGGCTTATCATAACCTATCATCTTTGATTATTTTATAATCTTGGAAAACCTTGATTTTCTGCTTTTTCCTGTTCTGCTTTTTTTTCTGAATTAATCATTCCATATTTTAGATTAATTAAGTCAAGAACTATATCAGCATCATAACCTTTCTCTATAAGATTATTCCTTAATTTTTTGTCAAATTCTTCATCAGATATATCTGGATGTTGTTGTTTAAATTCAATTACCATATTAATAATTTGACTATATCTGTTAAGATACTTATGAAGAGCACGTTTATCATTATTTACTATTTCCATTGCAGCAACTTGCTTAACATTTTCAGCATCACTAATTACCTGAAGTGCTTTTTTCTTTCCATAAACTTCAATTAGTTTGACTTCTAATTCTTGTTGTGAAAAATTTGGATGTTGTTTTTTATATTGTAAAAATTTTATTGCAGTTCTAATTCTTACATCTTTTTGAGATGATTCTTCAGCAGTTGCTTCAAAATTATTATTAATATTAATATCAAATAATTCATTAAATGTGTTTAATTCTTGATTTTTTTCTTCATTCATAATAAGACCTCCTATATCAATTATACCATAATTTTTAGTAATTTCTTCAATTTTATGTAAAATTATTATTTTTTATTTACACTTCTTCAATATTTATGATACCATTATTTTAGTGATTGGTTGTTTATCAACTTTTACTATTAGGAGTTTCAAATAGCCTGTACTATCACTCCATAATGAATTTAAATTGAACGAATATATTCGTTTTTTTTATGCAACCCAAAAAGTGACCGAAAGTATTTACTTTAATTCATATTTTTATTATTTACTTCTATTAATAATTTATCAAAATCAGAAACATATTTTTTATCCATTTGTTTTCTATATTTATCATATTCTTTTAGTGCTAATTCTTTTGCTATTTGATGTGATATTTTTCCTGCATTACTAAGTATTTCCTTACCAGTAAATTTTAAGAAAGAATCTAATATTTTTACCCAATCATTCATTGTCATTATATTATGTTCTTCTGCTTGCATTTCTGCATAATCTAAATACATATTTACAAGTCTATTTAAATTAGTTAATTCTTTTTCATTTAAATAATTTTTAGCTACTAAAACATCATAAGAGTATATTGGTCCATCAGGAGATTTTTTCCAGGTCTGTAAACCAATATTTTTTTTATTTGAATCTACTCTATTATAAATAATTTCGGCTGCGGTGTTTCCAGTTATTGCAAAATGAAGTTTGTTTTGTACAGTTTTATAAAATTCCTTTGTAATTTCACTATCTTTATCATAATCAATACTTGTTGCATAAATATCTGTAATTTTTTGATAAAATCTTCTTTCACTTGATCTAATATTTTTAATTCTTTCAAGTAATTCAGTAAAATAATCTTCTCCAAAAATATTACTAGTATTTTTTAATCTTTCATCATCTAGAACAAATCCTTTTTTTATATATTCTTTTAATACCTTAGTTGCCCATATTCTAAACTGTGTTGCCCTTTTAGAACTTACTCTATAACCAACTGCAATAATAACATTTAGATTATAAATCTTTACTGGTTTATCAGAATTTGCAATGTGCATTTTTTGCACATTGCTTTTTTCATCTAGTTCATTATCATTAAATATATTGTTAATATGTTTTGTAATAACACTTCTATTACGTCCAAAAAGTTCTGCTATTAATTCTTGTGTTAACCATAAATCATCATTTATGAGCAATACATTTATTTTTACTTCTCCTGAAGCATCGTTATATAGTAAAAAATCATTTTTATTTGCAATTTTATTTTTCATTTAGTAACTCAACTCCTTTATTAATATTTAATAGTTATTATAACAAATAAATTATAAAGATTAAATAGGTTTACTAATTTTTTAATTAGTATATTTTTATTACAAGCAAGAATTGTAGATACCTACAATATTCGCTCCATAATGAATTTTAGCCGAACTTTTGAGTTCGGCTTTTTTGTTTGTAATTAACTATTAAATTTACTAATTAACAAAATTGTAATAACAGTAACTATTCCAGTTGTAAAGCCTACAATTAAAGTTAATAATAAAGTACTTGCAAAACCTTTATTGTGATTATTTTTTTTTAAGACTTTAACATTACCTTTTTCTTTGGTTCTAGCTTGTATGTTTTCGGCTTTAATTTTTTGTATTTCTTTAAATGGTTTAATTCTATCATAAACCTCTTTTTTATAACCTATTTCTGATATTTTTTTAGAATCTATTACATCTTTTTCTCTATTTGCTTTATCCTTAGTATATTTAATAAACTCTAAACTCATAGTATTATATTTTTTGTTATCTTTTCCAGTATAAGTAGTTACATAATCTTTTAAATCTTCACAAATCTGTTTTTTTACTTTACATTCGTGTGTATAAGGATCATATGTATATTGTGTTAACATCTTTTCATTTTCATCATAAGTAAACGGATAAATTCCAAATGGAACATTATCTATTTTCATTTCAAAACCATAATCAATATCATCTTTTGCATAAGTTTTACTATCCCATTCTTCTTGATATAATCCATAAGTTTTAAATACATCTCTTAATTTATCCATATCTTCAAGTTTACAAACATTGTCAATATCATCATGCAATCTATTAGAGTCTTCTCCTGATATTAAATAAGGAACAGACCCACCTGATGTATATATTGTTAAATTATTTTTTTCTAAAATATCATTTACTTTATTATATACACTTTTAATCTGTTGAAATGTTTTGCTATCTCTATCGTTTTGTGAGTTTTTTTCTTTTTGTTTTTTACTCATCATTTCTTCTAATTCTCTTTGATATTTTAAATAATCTTCAATAAGTTTTTGTGCTAACAAATCTACTGATTTTTGAATAAAATCTTCAACTTCAGTCTTTTCTGTAATACTAGCAAACTCGGTTTGATTTTTAATTATATCAACTGCCTTAATCACTTTATCTTCATCAATTAATTCTTTACCATAAGTATTATTTATTGATATGGCCTTATTTATAATTGTTCTTTTTAAATATTCATTTTTTTCTTCTATACTCATACTATATTTCTCCCTTTTTTTCTTTA